>JAHDDF010000037.1:0-17176 GCA_020629475.1 Saprospiraceae bacterium | reverse complement strand
CGTTCGGATCGCTATCGTTAGGGATAACCGTTCCGTCAACCGGAGTATTCTCCTCAGTAATCGCACCATCTTGGTTCGCTACCGGAGGATCATTCTCAGGTCCGTTTTCATCCGGAAGGATGTCAATGAATACGGTCGCTACGTCACACAATCCGGAAGGATCGCAGATTTCGTAGTCAAACTGATCCTCGCCCACGAATCCGGGATTCGGGATGTAAACGAAGGTTCCGTCAGGATTAATCGTCACGTTACCGTTGGTCGGATCAGTGATTGGTGTAGTATTCACCGTAATCGGGTCACCGTCCGGCTCGTAATCATTCGGAAGAACGTCACCTAGTACAGGTACATTAACCTGGGTTGAATATGTATCATTGATAGCTACCGGAGGATCGTTGCCGGGCGTTGGAGCCAACACATCGATGGTTACGGTAGTAGTATCACACAATGGACCCGGTACACCGTCATCACAGATTACGTAGTCGAAGCTATCCTCGCCCACGAAGTCCGGATTAGGAGTATAGGTATAAGTACCATCAGGACCGATGGTTACGGAACCGTTAGTCGGATTACTCGTAATCTCGGTTACAACGATATTGTCGCCATCAGGATCGGAATCATTCGGAAGAACGCTGCTGGTTACAGGCGTATTTACCGGAGTAGAATTGAAGTCCTCAACCGCGATTGGTGGATCGTTGGAAGGAAGAATGGTCAATACTACGATTGCCGTATCACAAAGCAACTCATCTGTCATCGTCTCACAGATTTCGTAGTAGAACTCATCGTTTCCTACGAATCCGGGATCCGGAGTATAAGTGAAGGTACCGTCAGGATTGATGGTTACGTCACCATTTACAGGATCTACCACAGGAGTCGTATTGATGGCAAACTCGTCATCATTAGGATCAGAGTCATTCGGCAATACGTCCTCGGTAATTGGTGTATCCTCGGTAGTTACGAAACCATCCTCGTTAGCGATTGGTGGATCATTACCCGGAGCGTTATCCTTAAGGGTAATGGTTACTACCGCAGTATCACAAAGTACGGGGTTACCGTCATCGCAAATCACGTAAGTAAACTCGTCATTCTCCTCATTACCTTGATCCGGCGTGTAAGTGAAAGTACCGTCAGGGTTCCATACCAATGTACCAAAGTCAGGCTCATCCGTAATCTCGGTAACGGTAATGTTATCACCGTCCGGATCGAAGTCATTCGGTAACATTACACCATCCACAGGGATGTCAATCAATGTTACGTATGCATCATTGATAGCAACCGGTGGGTTGTTCTCATTCGGATTCGGATCGATTACCTCAATGGTAACGGTAGCCGTATCACAGTACATCTCCGTGGTGTTCGTCTCACAAATGATGTAGTCGAACTTATCCGTACCCGGGTGGTTCGGATCCGGGGTATAAGTATAAGTACCATCAGGACCGATTGCCACGGAACCGAATTGTGGTTGCTGGGCAATACCCGTAACCGCGAATACGTCATTCTCCGGATCTGAATCGTTCGGAAGAACGTTAGAGGAAACAGGCGTCTCAGGCGGTGTCGTGTTAAAGTCGTTCACCGCAATTGGTGGTGTATTCGGTGGTACAATGATATCCACGATTAAGTACGTGGTATCACAGAATCCATCCGTGTATCCGTACTGCTCAGGAAGATCAGTATCATCACAGTGAATCACACAAATTTCGGTTTGACCGATGTAACCCGGTGCAGGAGTAATCTCCACGCAGTTATCCGTACCCGGATCACCGTCAGCTTGGCTCAAGTCCTCACCACAAACGAATGTGGAAATGGTAGTTCCGGGAAGCTCAAGTGTTTCAGGAACATTCAAGCAAATCTCGGATACAGGACAGTCAACTGTTGCTGTACCTTCAGGACAGTAAGGAATCTCGGAGTAGATGGTATCCGGTGTTGGTGGCACCACTACTACGATTACCGTAGTCTCACAGATATTCGGGTTCTGGTCATCACAAGTGGTAACACAGATTTCAGTCCAGCCCGTGTAATCCTCATCCGGAGTCAAGGTTACGCACTCGTCACCGTCAGTAACGGTTCCCGTAACACCTGTTCCTTGTTCACAGATATCCATAGTACCTACGCCATTTGGCACATCCAATAAGTCCGTCAAACAGATATCAGTTGGTACACAAGGAGCCTCGTCCTCGTTACACAATGGAATTTCTATTACTACGGTATCCGCAGGAGGAGTGATGAACAACTCGATAACGGTTGTATCACACAACTCAGGATCGGAATCGAAGCAGTGGATTACACAAACCTCTGTTTCACCGATGAATCCGTCGGTAGGATCGATGGTTACACAACCATCCGTACCCGGTGTGAAGGAATCAATTCCTCCTTGGTCGCCACATGGAGTAGCGGAAACAATATTGTACTCAGGATCCAATTGTAATTCAGCCGCATCCAAGCACTCGATGATTGGATCATTAGGTGGAACTACCAATTGGATGGTGTCCGGTGGTGGAGGTGTTACCACGAAGATGATGGTAGTATCACACAAGTCGGGCAACAACTCATCACAGTGGATTACACAAAGCTCATCAATACCGGCAAATCCACCGGGAGTATCCAAGCTTACACACTCATCCGTTCCGGATGCGCTATAAGAATCACCTTGCTCGCATACGGTGAAAGTACCCGCACCGTTAGGCAACTGAAGGTCTTCTACCGTCAAACAAGTATCAACCGTAGGACAATCAGGACCTTCACAGTAAGGAATAATGATGGTAATCGTATCAATCGGTGGATTCTCACACTCTTGATTTACTACCATGTTATTCAATGCTACCTCACATCCTTTGCTATCCGTAATGGTAACGCTATATGTTCCGGGAAGAACGTTCATTCTATCCTCGGCAGGTGCCGCGGCTAGGTCATCCCAAGTAGCCGTGTAAGGCGCAACACCACCTAATACGGTCAAATCAAGGATACCGCCCGCATCGCAATCCGCGCTGGTTACTTGAACGTCCAACTCAAGCTGAGAAGGAGAACCGATAGTAAATGGTGCGCTTGTAGCCACACAACCATTCGCGTCGGAGATTACTAATTGGTAATCACCGGAAGAAAGGCTACCGTTCACGAAGTTCGTCGCGTTACCGTTAGTGATAATAGTATCCGCAGGGAATGCGAAACCGGCACTGAAGGTAGCGTTGAATTCAACGGAACCGTCATTCTCACCATCACAAGACACAGGAGTTACATCCGTAATTTCTACGGCAATTCCTCCTAAATCATCGGTAAGGGTGAAGATCACCTCAGTAGAACAGTTATTACCGAAGTCATCCGTAACGGTAACCGCGTAAGTACCTGAAGTCAAGTTATCCAAAGTATTGGATGGACCCCAAGAGAAGCTGTAGTTACCCGTACCACCTGTTACTAGGATGGTAGCGGAACCGTTAGCCACACCACAATCAGGATTATTGTTGATTTGCGCGGTAGCTTGTAGATTATTCTCCTCTTCTACGATAACCGTTGCAACGGAATTACATCCGGTAGCCGGATCCAATGCCGTTACGAAGTAGAAACCAGGAGTTAAATCATCCCTTGTATTGGTGATTGCACCATCAGGCCACAAGTAAGTCAAAGTAGCCGGTGACAAGGTAGCGGTACCATCAGCGGCACCACAAGTGGACGGAGTAGACGCGTAAGTAGGCGCCGGACCGTCAACATTTTCTATTACGAACTCTTCAATGACAAAGCAGGAAGGATCGTCAACATTCTCAATAGTAACTGAATAGATGCCTGCAGGAAGATTGATTCTTCCGTTACCGCCCGGAGTCGGAGTTCCGTCGGTAGTGGACCAAATGTAATTGTAGTCCGTAACCAAACCTTCATCCAACTGAATCATAGCGGAACCGCTATCCTCTCCGCAGTATCCATTGGTAACAACGGTACCTACGATATCAGCAGGAGTACAAGGACAGTAGTTGTCGATGATTACTTGTACGGTGGTCTTACCACAACCGTTATTATCGGTTACGGTCAAGTCATACGTACCTTCAGGTAGACCGGTTCTATCCTCGATATTGTTAGTACCGGCAAGGTCAGCCCAATCAACGGTATAGGAACCGGAACCACCGAATACCTCAACCTCGATGTAACCTTCTGAACCGTCGCAAAGCGTCGGGAAACCGGTAGCTTCAGCAAACAGGTCTAATGGCTCCTCGATGGTAAAGCAAGCGGTACCTGCCGCACAACCATTCGCATCGTTGATGATGATACAGTAATCATCCGCAGGAAGACCGTCGAAGGTCGCGAAGTTAGTCGTACCATTGGTTAGGATGGTATCAGCCGGTCCAACCAAGTTACCCGTGAATACGGTGGTAAACTGAACGGCACCATCAAGCTCACCGTTACAGGAGATATTATCTACGTTATCAATAGTTACGGAAGCGATTCCTGGAATATCCTCGCTCAATCCGATGTTCTCAACTCCTACACAACCGGCAACTACATCCGTAATAGTAACGGTGTAAGCACCTGCCGCAAGGTTGGTTCTGGTTGGTCCTGCACCGCCATCGCTCCACGCGAAGCTGTAGGAACCGGAACCTGCCGCAGCGGAAATGGTTACATTACCATTGGACAATCCACAACCCGGTAGTGAGTTAATGGTATGAGCCGTTTGAAGAACATCATTGGATTCGATAGTTACGGACTGTACAGTCTCACAACCTTCTCCTTTCGGATCCGTAACGGTTACGTAGTAAGTACCCGGTGTAAGGTTATTACGCTTGTCACCCGTACCTCCATCAGACCAGATGTAAATCAAATCTTCAGGTTGGAATACTACCTCACCGTCAGGCAAGTTACAAGTAGCAGGAGATTGGGAAACCAATTCGATTTCCGGACCCTGTGTTTCAGGAACAGGGAAGCTTTCGATAATTTGACAAGCATCGTTCGCAGGATCCGTGATGATTACGGTATAAGTACCCGGAGCCAAATCGAAGCGACCGGCATTATCCGCGGTAGGTGTACCTACATCCGGAACCCAAGTATAAACATATAGTGAAGCGTCTCCTACCATGTTAACCACGGCAGAACCATTGTCCTCTCCACAATCGGATGCCTCGATAGCGATACCTGCCAAGGAGAACTCTTCCAAGAATAGGATTTCAAACGGTAGAGTCGCTGTACAACCATTTTGGTCGGTAACGATAAGTTCGGTTGCTCCAACAGGGATGTTGTCCACGCACACCTCGGTACCTGAACCGAAAGCACCCGGCATAACACCGGTACCGTTAGCGGTTGCTACGGTGTAGACACCGGAACCACCCGTTACGGTTAAGCAAATGCCACCAAGCGTGTCATCACAACCGTTTGCGTCAGTAGTTTCAGCAACAACCTCAAGTGGTGCAGGCGTACCCACAACTACTTCTGCCTCGGCGATACATCCGTTCTCGTCCTCAACGCTAATTACGTAAGTACCATCCTCGATTGGCGTACCGAACGTAGTAGCGTCAATGGTTACGGGACCTCCCGTGTACGTAGGATCAGAACCAACACTATATACAGTATAACCGATAATCGCCGCGCCGCTAGAGGAGGAACCATCAAAGGTGAAGGAACCATCAGCCGCACCGTCACATGACTCGTCGTTAACACCGATAATGGAGATTCTTGGACCTTCATTAGTAGCAGGAATCAAGCTAAATGTAAGCTCGGAAATACATCCGTTCCCGTCCGTTACTACAACCGTGTATAATCCCGGCTGTAGGTAAGAAGCAGTGTTATCCGCCAAGAAAGGTCCGAAAGGTCCGGTCCACTCGAAAGTAGGAGCGGTAGCATCCGTTACGATTTCCACCTCACCGAATACGGAACCGTCACAGCTTGGTGCGGTTACTACATTGTAGGTTAAGCTGTAAGGAGCGGCACCTTCTTCCAAGCAAGCGGAAAGTGCTTCAACACATCCCTCATCATTGGTAATCAATACGGTGTAGCATCCGGGAGCCAAAGCCGTGGTAGTTTCCGCAACGGAAACGGTAAGTGGTCCGGAAGCAACGGTAGAACCGTCAGCCGCAAGGATTTCATAATTATGGGTGGTAGCCTCACCTCCGTTCAATGTAACGGAAATCTCACCGTTGGACTGACCGCAGTCAGGGTCAACTGTTGCTACCATAGCATCAATGCTAGCATCATCGGAATTGATGAATGCATCGCGGGAGTCCACACACTCACCTGTTGCATCCGTTACTACGATGTTATATCCACCCGGCTCAAGACCGGTAAGGATATCCGTAGTAGCGGAAGAGGTATTGGTGATGATAACACCCGTTGCCAAGTTGGTATAAGTATATGTATATGGTGCAAGACCATTGGATACTTCAACCGTCATCTGACCATCACTTGAACCACACTCGGCGTTCAAGGTAGTCAAAGCGATGATGCTGTATCCATCACAAGTATTACAATTCTCAGGCTCTTCAACATCGAAGTTGATTACCGTAGAACAACCTTCAGCATCCGTTACGGTCAATGCGTAACCGGTACCTGAAGCATAAGAACCGATACATCCCTCAATTCCTTCTTGGTAAGAAGTAGGAATGTAGATTCCGCTAGCGGTAGTCACCGTATATGGTGCTACACCACCGTTAATTACCAAGCAAACCTCACCGTCATCCACATTACAACGAGTAGGTGGAGTAACGTTCCAATCCACATCGATGATTGGGTTGGTTTCAATGGTAAATTCAGCGTAACCCTCACAACCTGATAGGTAATCTACCACGTTTACGAAGTAATCTCCCGCAGGTAGGTCACCGATTGTAGCGGATTGTCCGTTGATAAGGGTTCCTGTTCCGTATCCACCGGAGATGTTGTAGGAAAGGTAACCCGGACCGGAAACGGTAAAGGTTACGGTTCCGTCCGCATCACCGGAGCAGATAACATCAGTTGTACCATCAATTTCAACCTGAGCACCGTTGGTGGTCTCAACGAAGTATTGCATGGTCGTATCACAACCGGTTACATCAGTAACGGTTACGTCATATACACCCGGCTCCAATCCGGAGATGGTGGAAGTTGATGCAGTGTAAGAAGCTGGACCTTCCCAAGCGATAGTAGCACCGGCAGGTACGCTGTTCAATACGATTTCACCCATTCCGTCAGTTCCACCACCGTAGTTAGGCGCATTGTAATCCACGAAGCACATAGCATCGGTTACATCAGCCGTAATGGTGAAGTCGGTCGGGTTTTGGTCTACCGTTACATCAACCTCGGTCTTACAACCGGAAGCACTTGTAACGATAAGGGTATAATCCCCTGCATATACATTGAAGATAGTTGCCTCGTTTGCAGGAGGCGCAATGGTAAACGCGGAGAATACCAAAGTATTTTCTTGGTATAGGTCGTAGATGTAAGGAATATCTACACCTTGTACCACGAAGTCAATGGTTCCTGTTCCGATAAGACCTCCGCAATTGGAAGGCGTAGTACCGGTTACGGCAACGGCGGGTCCGTCGGTGTTACTCAAGGTAACCGCTAGAACCTCGCTTGGATTACAACCGCTTGCATCCGTTACAAGAACCTCGTATTGTCCCGCATCCAAACCTTCGAAGGTATATACCGTATCGGTAGTGGTTTGGGAAGCAATAGCTTGGTTCGGGTTGGAAATCAAGGTCAATGCGTAAGTATATGGTGCAGTACCACCGCTTACCGCCGCCTCGATGCTACCCGTGGATAATCCACAGTATCCGTTATAGCTTTCCACGTGGTGAAGCGCAAGATCAGCAGGACCTTCTACCACGATGGTCAACTCTCTGTGACAGAATGAAGGCTGCTCATCAATGGTAACGTAGTATGTACCCGCGGAAAGACCGCTTACATCCTCGGTAGTAGCCGTAAAGCCATCAGGACCGGTCCAAGTAAAGCTGTAAGTACTGGATACGAATGGTGCATTGGAGGTAATCGCCAAGTCAATCGCACCATCGGAAGAACTACAAGAAGTAGTTCCGGTAACCGTAGGGACTACGGTAGGACCGTCGATGTTGAACAAGAAGTTCTCAAGGTCAATCACCTCACATCCACCATCGTTGATGGTCAATGTAATATCATAAGAACCTGTAGCAGGATAAGAGATAATCAAATGAGAGCTATCCGCTTGACCCGCGATTCCGGTATTTGCCCAAACGATGGTACCGGGACCGATGTTCCAGTCAATATCCGCACCCGGGGTATAGTATGTACCGTCAGGGTTGTAAGCGAATACTTCAACAAGTGTGTTACCACAGGAAGGCTCTTCCAAATCGATAATCGCAACAGGATCACCGGAACGGTAAAGGTTGAACTCCTCCACAACGGTACAACCCGTAAGCGCACCCGTGAATTCGATAGCGTAATTATCGATGAATCCTTGAAGGATTGCATCAAAAGTCAAGGTTGCACCATTTACCACTTCGTTATCAAAGGAACCGGTAGTTCCTCCCAAGAATTGGTAAGAACCGATAGGCTCGCTGATGGTAATCGGAATGGTGATGAATGTTTCCTCGCAAATAGAGATATCATCAATTGGCGTCAATACCACAGGAGGAGTATGTACGAATACCTCAACCGTAGCGGAACCCGGGCACAATCCACCGATACCACCACCTTCGATGATAACTTGGTAAAGAGTCGTTTCACTTGGTGAAACATTCGGATCCGGACAATCCGTACAGCTCATGTGGCTCAAATCAGTATCACCGGAAATTACGGACCAAGTGAATACTGTTCCCTCGCTTACAAGAAGCTGGGTCGTTTCACCCGGACAAATGGTGTCAGGTTGGATTTCGATAACCGGTGCGTCATTCACCGTGAAGGTGAATACGTCGGTATCCTCACAACCGCGGTCGTCGGTTACCTCAACGGTAATCAAGCTATTGCCCGGTGCATTGGTGCTAGGCGTGAAGGTCGTATTCGGATCGGTAGGATCTGCGAATGTACCGTCAGCCGAAGTATAAAGAATAGTGTAGTTATTCGGTAGAGAACCTCCGTCGACGCTAATGGAAGCATCGGAAAGGTTGTATAAACCGCTCACCAAGAAACATTGGTCAAGGTTAGCTGCTTGTACATCCGGTGGAGGAGTAGCCGTAAACTCGATTTTTTCATCAAAAGAACAGCCATTAACATCGGTTACCGTGATGTCGTAGCTGTAAGAACCTTGGGAAGGAGCCGTAAATTCAAGCACCAACTCGGTTCCGTCGAAGCTTACCTCGGTATAATCCGTTGTTGGGTCAATGGTGTAGGAATCAAACGCCGCACCGCTCAAACGGGTGATGGTATTCGTTTGTACATCATCGATACACTGGATTTGACCGCTTTGGGTTAAGTCCCAAGTGTTGATTGGGTTAACTGTTACGGTAATATTATCAGAAGCGGAGCATCCCGCAACATTAGCAGCCTGTACGGTAGCCGTATAAGTATCCGTAACGGAAGGCGTAATGGTAATACTTGCCGTATTCCCGATTACGGTACCCGCGGAATTGGTCCAAGTAACATTGGCACCACCGGAAGCATTCAAGGTTACGGACTCACCCGCACAAATCGGGTTAGGAACCGCGTCAACCGTTACTACGGGAGTAGGCTCAACTACTACCTCAGCGGAAAGTGTTCCGAAACAGCCCGGTGTGTTGAAGTCATCCACGTCCACGTTAATGGTGTAGATACCCTGGGCAAGACCGTTCACCGCAATGGTTTGAGTATTGTTAGGGGACAAAGTTACACCGCCCGCAGGACCTGAAGCTACATACCAGCTATAAGTAGCGGTAGGCGTAAGACCGTTTACGGTCAAGAAATCGGTTTGTCCGATACAAATTGCAGTGGAAGCCGGCTCAACGAAAGCGCCAACGATTCCGGTTCTACAATCCGGATCATCACAATCCACAAGACCATCACCGTCATTATCGATTCCATCGAAACAATCCTCGGTACAAGTAGGCTCGAAGATTTCAATGGTTCCGGAATCCGTACAACCACCTGTAGTAGTTCTCACGGTAACGGTATAAGTACCGGAAGGAAGACCGGTAAACTCGTTACTTGTTTGCCAAGTAGTACCACCATCAAGGCTGTACTCAACACCTACGTTTTGCTCGTAAGGGTTAACGAATACCTGGATTCCACCGGTGGAGGAACCTTCAGGACATTGTACGTTATTTCTAACAAGGTTGATGTTCTCGAATCCACAATCAGGATCGTCACAGTCAATCAAACCGTCTTGGTCATTATCTAAACCATCATCACACACCTCAGGACAAGGTGGTTCAACGATGGTTACGTTTTGGCTATTGGTACATTGACCGATGGAAGTTCTGATTTCCACGGTGTAAGCACCGGAAGCCAAACCGGTAAATACGTTACTTGCTTGCCAGGTAGCACCGCCATCGATGCTGTACTCATATGCCCCGGCACCACCGGTAGCTAGGATAAGAAGCTCACCGTTCGCACTATTCGTAGGGCAACCCGGAGGCGTGATATCCACGAAAAGGATGGTAGGCTGACAATCCAGGACGTCATCACAATCAATTAGACCGTCGGCATCGTCATCAATACCGTTGTCACATGTTTCAGGACAAGTAGGCTCGTTAACCGTGAAAGCCTGGGAAGAAATACATCCCGCCTCGGTTCTAACATCTACTTGATATGTACCTGCTCCTAGGTTTTGGAACAAGTTAGTGGTTTGCCAAGTAGCGCCCGCATCAATAGAGTATTCGAAAGTAGTGAAACCGTCACCGTCAACAATTACCGTAATGAAACCGGTAGTGCTTCCAACGGGACAGTTAGGATCAACTACATCAACGAAAGAAATGATGGGTGCACAATCCTCGATATCGTCACAATCCGTCAGACCGTCTCCGTCATCATCTATACCATTATCACAAATTTCTTCACAACCTACGTGCTGAAGCGTTACGGAAGTAGAGTTAACACAACCGAATTCGTTACGCGTCTCTACCGTATATGTTCCTGCCGCTACACCGGAGAACGTACCGCTGGATTGCCATGTACCTAAATCCAAACGGTATTCAAAAGCGGTTCCGTTACCGGAAGCGGTTGCCTCAATGGTACCGTCAGCGGTTCCTTGAGGACAGGAAGGATTCAATGAGTTTACTGCAATATCCGGTTGACAAGATGCTACGTCATCACAGTCAATGAGACCATTTCCGTTATCATCTAGTCCGTTATCACAAATCTCAGGACAAGTAGGCGCTGTTAATGTTGCTGTAGTGGCAGCAGTACAACCACCAACTAGGGTTTGTACCTCAACGGGATACGTTCCCGCAACAAGCCCGGTAAATATCGGGGAGGATTGCCATGCACCGAATCCCGCACCCGTATCAATTCTATATTCGTAACCGCCTTGTCCACCGGAAGCGGAAAGGGCGATTTCACCATCGTTTTGTCCACTCACACAAGTAGGATCCGTTTCAACAGCGGAAAGGGTTGGTTGACAATCCGTGTCCAAACAGTCAACAAATCCATCGGAATCATCATCACTTCCACTGTTACAAATCTCTCCACAAGTAGCCAATGTAGGCGTATCTAATGTTGCTCCATCAGAAGTGGTACAAGAAGAACCTTGGTAGCGAGCTTCAACTAGATAAGTTCCGCCACCTAAGCCTAAGAAGGCGTTAAGTGTTTGCCATGCACCACCATTCAAGCGGTATTCAATGGTTTGGACACCATCACCTGTTGCCACCACGAAAATTACACCGTTTGTTGAGCCCGGAGGACAAGTAGGTTGTGTAATCGTAAGTGCATCTATGGTAGGTACACAGTTGGTATCATTACAATCCGTTTGACCATCCAAGTCATCATCAATTCCGTTTCCGCAAATCTCCAATACATCCGGACAAGCCTCATCCGGGTCTTGTGGACGTGCTTGGATTTGAACCGGGAAGGAGGTTACCTCGGAAGGGTTTACCCACTTCACAACGGTATTCCTTGAGATTGCACCTGTTGCGGGATCAGTAACGTAGTTCGGGAATTTCACCAAAACACGGTAGTTGAAATCCTGGCCGTAAGGCAAACCGAAGTGTACACGGTTAGGATCCTGGGTACCGTGACCGTTACCACCATTCACCTCACGTACACCGGAAAGTACATTATCAAAACAGTCAAGAAGAACCACCGTAGCACCCAAAGCCGGACGCTCGGCACCAGCTTGCATAAACAAACGGTCTTCTAAGATTTCCGCAAAAAGGTACGTCTTCGCACTCTCGGGAGTGGAAGCGTTGTATAGGTTGTTTATATATAATTGGTTATTCCCACCATTGATATTCATGTAGATATCAAGGTCACCGTCATTATCGATATCCGCTGTAACGGTACCTTCACCGTCCGCTCCATTATTAAAGGTATTGGAACCATCTTGGGTAAAGGTCATGGGCGTACCAACAGCAACGTTTCCTCCAGGAGTATTTAAATTATTTATCCAAAGCTCGGAACCATTATCACCCACCAAAAGAAGGTCAACGTCACCGTCATTATCCCAGTCACCACCAATGGATTCGTCAATTCCACGAGAACCCGTAGGAATATTGGTTGTTGCACCTAGTGGTGTCCAAATACCGGGACCATCATTACGGAACATCTGGTTCAAATCGTTCTCCGTCCAGAAAACGTCAAAGTCACCATCGTTATCGTAATCATAGATGGCGTTAGAACCTTTATTGTTGTTTGCCGCTTGGGCAAGGTCGGAACCGTTAATAAAGGTACCACCCGTATTCAGGAAGAAGTCGTTCTCATCACGCTTACGCATGAAGATATCTACCCAACCGTCATCATTGATATCCGTTACGGATCCGTAGTCACCATCGGTAGCCGTTTGGTTCAAACCCAAATCCGTACCCGTAGATGAAGTGGTAATCCAAGTAAACAAACCGCTCTTGGGAGGATTTACCACCGCACCGGAAGTGTGGTCGATGTAATTGTTACGGAGAAGATCCACACCGTAGTTGTGATTATCCCAGAAAACATCAAGGTCACCGTCTCCATCAAAATCGAAAAAACCGGCACCCTCGGAGTTCATACCGTTGGTAACATCGATATCTCCTCCACCGGAACCGTTATCCACAACAAAGGGAGTTGTTCCCCCTATTCCATCACCAAAAACCCCGGTAGCAGGGTCTTGAATCAAAATTTGAATGGGACGTGTACTGGAATCAGAACCCGTATTACGCATAAAGTCAACGTAACCATCATTGTTTACGTCACCCCAAACGGCACTACGTTCCTTGTAACATCTATTGGAACCGTCACCACAAGCATCTATAAAAGGTGCTAAGGTTGCAGTAACATCCGTAAATGTTCCGTTACCGTTGTTTCTCATCAATCGAGAACCGAAGGCGTTATCGGAAGTATTTACAAGAAGATCCAAATCACCGTCATTGTCCATATCATAAAATGAACAACCACCGTCTTTGGATCCACCTATATCAATACCCCAAGCGGCGGCGGACTCGGTAAAAGATAATTGCGCGTCTACCAGTCCGGGAAGACAGGCAAACAGGCCAAATAAAATGAGGAACCTCAAATTCCGGGGTCCTCCCGGGCTTGAGCCCCTGTTTCGTAAAAACTGTACAAAAGCGGTCATGGCTTTGAAATTTAATTTCAAGGTATTATGAGTAAAGCCCCCTGCGGTGGACGCAGCGGTGCTAGCAACATTTACATTCTCTGTAGAGATTAAAGTCTTATCAGGCAACTTCGTATCTATTTGATGTCCTAAACAGGTCGTGTCTCGTTCTCTTGGTAGTGTAGGTGAGTGTGCGTACGTCTTATTTTTCGCGTAAGTATTATACAAAACCGTGCCAAAACGGCTTTTTCTTACATTTAATGCAATAAAATCATATAAAAAAAAATAGTTATAGCCCCAGCCATAACTAATCTGTAAAAGACGAACTTATGTATAATTGAAAATAAAATGTGACAAAATCCTGAGTCACAAATCAGAAGATAAACCAACTCTAGTATTTACTTACGAGGCTCACTTTTAATTGTTGCATCGAAAGCAAAAAAAATCATAAAAAAGTAAAAAACATTTCACCACAGGGCATAAAAAGCCCTATTGAAAATTGACGATTTTACACTTCACCTCCCTCGAAAGGGACAAAAAAACGAGAAAAACCCATTATTAAAATTCCTTATACGTTTTCGTACAAGGTTACTACCGTCGTACACATTTCCAAAATCCGTACCACTTTTTCACAGGTCGTCAAAATCCAAGGAAACTTTTCCTGCTTTCTTCTCATTACGGCAGTAGCTTTTTGGCTATTTTCACCAAAATTTTCGAATAAGAGTCCCTTTGGGTTTTTATCCTTTGCTTAGAAACCACCAATCAGGTTAGCAAGAATAAAAACCGGGATGGGCTCAGAAATCCAAACGACTTGGCTTTAATTAAATCCATATCCGGCATTAGAGGAACCATAGGTGGTTTTGCCGGAGATAATCTTACTCCTCAAGATATTGTTGAATGTACCGCCGCATTCGGTTATTGGGTCATCCATCATTCGGGAAATCCTAAAATCGTTGTAGGACGGGATGCCCGTATTTCAGGCGACATGGTGAAGGGGCTTGTCATCAATACACTACGAGGTGTAGGAATTGATGTAGTAGATCTCGACTTATCCACTACCCCTACGGTTGAATTTGCCGTTCCCGAAGAAAAAGCGGGAGCCGGAATCATTATTACCGCTTCCCATAATCCCAAGGAATGGAACGCCCTTAAATTCGTGAATGAAAAGGGGGAGTTTATTTCCAAGAAAGACGGGGAGGAAGTTCTCAAACTCATTTCCGATGCCGCCATTGAATATGCAGGTGTTGATCGCCTAGGGAAAGTAGAGGTAAAATCGGACTACATCCAGAAACACATCGATCACATCCTTGGCTTACCATTGGTGGATACCGAAGGTGTAAGAAACCGCAAATTTAAAGTAGTGGTGGATGCCGTGAATTCTACCGGTGCCATTTCCCTCCCTCCCCTATTGGAACAATTGGGCTGCGAGGTTACCTTATTAAATGGTGAACCGACGGGGCATTTTGCGCATAACCCGGAGCCGCTACCTGAAAACCTAACGGAGCTTTCCAAAACCGTGGTGGAACTCAATGCTGATTTGGGGATTTCCGTTGATCCGGACGTGGATCGCCTCGCCTTGGTTTGCGAGGACGGGGAAATGTTCGGGGAGGAGTATACGCTTGTAGCCGTAGCCGACTATATATTAAAGCACAAGAAAGGAAATACCGTTTCCAATCTTTCTTCTACCCGTGCCTTGAAGGACATTACCGAAAAGCATGGGGGAACATACCACGGTGCCGCCGTAGGCGAGGTAAACGTGGTCACTAAAATGAAAGAGGTCAATGCCGTTATCGGCGGAGAAGGTAACGGGGGTGTAATCTACCCGGGTTCCCACTACGGAAGGGATGCCTTGGTCGGTATCGCTTTTGTCCTTTCTCACCTAGTGGATTTCGGAAAAAGCTTGTCTTACTTGAAGAGCACCTACCCTTCTTACCATATTTCCAAGAACAAGATTCAGTTGACACCCGAAATTGATGTTGATTTTATCTTGGCTGAATTGGAAAAGAAATATTCCGATAAAGAACTTAACACGGTTGACGGTCTTAAAATCATCCTTGACGACACCAATTGGATACACCTAAGAAAATCCAACACGGAACCCATTATCCGTATTTATTCCGAAAGCGTTTCCAAAGTCATAGCGGACAACCTTGCGGAAAAAATAAAAATGGACATCAATGAGTTAATTAAGAATTAAAAATGAACAATGAATAATTAAAAATTTGCCCTCCTGATAATTATCGGGATTGTTTTTAATTATTCATTATTAATTCACAATCATGAGAGTGTATTTTGATAATGCTGCCACTACCCCGATGAGCCAAGAAGTTATTGAGGCAATGATGCCTTATTTTAATGACTTTCACGGGAATCCTTCCTCCTTGCATGCGGAGGGAAGAAAAACGCGCACGGCAATTGAGCAATCCAGAAAAACGATTGCACAATCGCTTAATGCTTCCATAGGTGAAATATTTTTTACTTCGGGGGGAACGGAGTCTAATAATATGGCATTAAAATGTGCCGTTCGCGACCTTGGGGTTACACGAATTATTTCCTCTCCTTTAGAGCATCATTGCGTATCACATACCTTGGATTATATTAAAAAGAACAACGGGGTAGAAATCATCGAAATTGATGTTTGCGAGAAGGGATGCGTAAATTATGAATCCTTGGAAAAACTGCTTGCTGAAAGCGATAAAAAAACCATGGTTTCTTTAATGCATGCCAACAATGAAATAGGGACGCTGCTTGACCTCGAACGGGTTTCCGCCATGTGTGATGAACATGGGGCGTACTTGCACTCTGATACGGTTCAAACCATTGGTCATTTCCCGATTGACGTATCTAAAACCAAGATTCATTTCTTGTCCGCAGGCGCACATAAATTCCACGGACCCAAGGGAGTAGGCTTCATTTATATTAATGGGGACAGCATGCTTAAACCCATGATAGATGGCGGATCACAGGAAAGAAACATGCGTGGCGGAACGGAAAATCTTTACGGAATCGTAGGAATGGCAAAGGCTTTGGAACTTGCGACGGAACAAATGGAGGAGCGCAAAAATCACATTTCCGATGTCCGTTCGTATTTAAAAGAAAAATTAATCGAAAATTTCGATAATATTATCTTTAACGGCTGCCAAGAAAATCCTTTATATACGGTTTTAAGTGCTTCTTTCCCGCCTTCGGAAAAGAGTGAAATGTTACTGATGTTATTGGATATTAAAGGCATTTCCGTTTCAGGGGGAAGTGCTTGTAGTTCCGGTGCGGAACAAGGTTCTCATGTCATTGCGGGAATCGGTCGATCAGCGGAATATAAAACCATCCGTTTTTCATTTTCGCATTACAATACAAAAGAGGAATGTGATTTTGTTATTGAAAAATTAGCGGAGATTATTCCTAGTAAAAAGGAGGCTGTTATTAATGACAGATGACAGATGACAGATGACAGATGACAGATGACAAAATAGTAAAAAAGAAAAAGCATTTTCAGTAGTGAAAATGCTTTTTCTTTTTTTTATTATTAATTTTTAATTCCACATTCTTCATTAAAAATTACTCTTCCATTCTACGCAGTAAACGGCCGGTAATTTTAAGGAATTG
>JAHDDF010000036.1:14707-18533 GCA_020629475.1 Saprospiraceae bacterium | reverse complement strand
CGGTGCTATTGTTGTCAAATTCAACTTCCAACGGCGCACAACCGTTTTGCGGCATGTATTCAAAGTCGGAAAGCGGAAGCGCAGCCACGGTAATTTGAGAGAAAAGGGTATCCGTACAACCGTACTCCGTAGTGGCCACGAATACAATTTCATACTCCCCGGATTCTTCGTAAATATGCTCCGGATTTTCCTCCGAGGAAACACTTCCGTCACCGAAATCCCAGAAATAGGATTCTGCACCCGTACTGGAATTGGTAAAGGAAACCGTTTCCCCTACACATATTTCAGAGGGATGATCCATATCCGGTACTGGCAATGGCACCACGGTAATATTTACCGTATCCGCATTGGTACAACCCGTATTAGGATTGGTAAAAGTATATACCAAATCAAATGAACCTACCCCTGTCGCTTGCGGATCAAATGCACCACCTGCATCGACTCCCAAGCCCGACCAAGTACCACCGAAAGGTTGCGGTGTGATGAGATAAGCGGTTTCGTCTTCACAAAGGATAACATCCTCACCGGCGTCAACGAAAGGCAAAGGATAAACCTCGATGGTTTTGGTTGCCCTACGCTCACAAGTTCCCGTGCCGAACACGTAATCCACTTCATGGATACCGACTCCTACCAAAGCAGGATCAAATACACCATTAAACGGATCAACAATTCCGGGTCCTACCCAAGAACCGCCAAGCGGCGCGAATCCGGTAAATTGTAATAAGCCACTATCGATACAAACGAATTCGTTGGGACCCGGCTCAATGATTTCACCGGCATCTACAATTACCACAAGGGTATCCGAATTCGTACAAGTATTTTCGTCCGTGAATGTATATACCAAGTTATAGGTTCCTTCCCCTCCGGCTTGTGCCGTACTGAAGGTTCCGTCCACAGGATCAACGATTCCGGGTCCTGACCATGAACCACCTGCAGGACCGTAGCCTTCAAGGGTAATGGCTTCATCCCACAAGCAGAAGAGGGTCGTATCACCGGCGAATACATCAGGAAGAGCATTGATATTCACCACCTTCGTATCCGAAGAAGAACAACCGGAAACCGGATCAATGTATTCGTAGTTCAAAACATGAACCCCGACTCCTGCGGTAGAGATGCTGAATACTCCAGCCGAATCAACACCGGTTCCTGACCATGTACCACCTGCGGGTCCAAAACCGGTTAATTGGAAATCGAAAGCATCGATACAATGGCTTTCATCCTCTCCTGCATCCACTACGGGAATATCTCCTACGTAAATGGTTCGGGTATCCGCTTTTTCGCAGGTTCCCTCACCGAAAGTGTAGGTTAAGGTAAAGTTTCCGGGTCCGGCTAATCCCGGATCGAATACGCCGTTCGCGTTTACGACACCGACACCCGTCCAAGTACCACCCGCAGGGCTTCCGTCAAGTACAATGGGCCCGTCAAGGATACACATATCAATATGAGGACCGGCTTCAACGGTATCACCGAAGATTACGTCCACGATTAAGGTATCCGAATTGAAACAACCGTTAGGATTGGTGAAGGAGTATACCAACTCATAGGTACCGATACCTCCGGCTTCCTCGGTATTGAATACACCGAAGATTCCGTTTACTACACCGGGACCGGACCATACACCTCCGGCAGGAGAATAATTCTCAAGAACGATGTCATTCGGGTTATCGCAATAAACTGCCGTTCCTCCTGCATTAACCGAAGGAGCCGGTTCCACCGTAATTACCTTCGTTCCTGAATTTACACAGCCTGAGACAGGATCGATATAAGTGTATGTAAGTGTATGTATACCTACCTCGGCAACTTGAGGATCAAAAATCCCGGCAGGATTCGTTATCCCTGAACCGGACCATGCTCCCCCTGCAGGAGAAAAGCCCGTTAACCCAAAGGCTAATTCATCCGCGCAAACGATTTCATCCGGGCCGGGAAACACCGGTGGAACCAAACCAACGGTAACCGTTCTGGTATCCGTTTTTTGGCAAGTTCCCTCACCGTACGTATAAGTAAGTACATGATTTCCGTTACCGGCAATGTCCGGATCAAAGGTACCTGCAATTGCGTCAACGATTCCTGAACCGGACCAGGTTCCTCCTGCGGGAGAATAATCCATAAGCACCTGAAGACCATCCGTGATACATAATGCAAAATCAGGTCCCGCATTTACGGTATCACCGAAGATGACCTCAACGACCAAATCATCTTCTCCATAACATCCATTGGCATCGGTAAAGGCATAAGTTAAGTTATACACACCTTCGCCACCCGCTTGGAAAGAATTGAATTCACCCATGAAGCTTACTACACCGGGACCGGACCATGTTCCGCCACTAGGGCTGAAATTCTCTAGGGCGAATGTATTACCCGAATTACAAACCACTAAGGTATCACCTGCTTCAACCAAAGGCAGGTCGTTGATGATGATCGTTTTATCATCCGAATTCACACAACCCGTAAGATTCTCCGTAAATGTATAGGTAACTACATGGACTCCCGGACCTGCCACTTGAGGATCAAAGAGGCCGGTTGAGTCAGTTATTCCCGTACCCGTCCAAACGCCCCCTAAGGGACTAAATCCTTGTAAATTAAAGGCAGATTCATCCGCACAAATTTCATCGTCCTCACCCGCAAATACCGTTGGCACCAAACCTACGGTAACGACTCGCGTATCCGTTTTTTGACAAGAACCTTCGCCATAGGTGTAAGTCAGAACGTGATTCCCGTTGCCCGCGATTCCCGGATCAAAAGTACCTGCAATTCCGTCTACGATTCCTGTACCCGACCAAGTTCCACCTAGCGGCGAATAATCCTGCAACACCTGTAAGCCATCCGTAATACATAAGGCAAAGTTAGGTCCTGCCTCTACCGTATCACCGAAGATGACCTCAACAACAAGATCGTCCTCTCCGTAGCAGCCGTTCTCGTCGGTGTATGCATAAGTCAAGGTATATATACCTTCGCCCCCTGCTTGTTCGGTATTAAACTGCCCGTTGAAATTCACGACACCGGGACCCGACCAGCTACCTCCCTGAGGTGAGAATCCGTCTAGTTGGATATTCGATGGATTATTACAGTAGACTACCGTATCACCGGCATCCACTACAGGAAGATCAAAGATGGTCAACAATTTATCATCCGAATTCACGCAACCCGTCAAGGAATCCGTGAAGGTGTACGTGTAGGTATAAATTCCGGGAGTTAAAGAATCCGGCTCAACGATACCGATAATCGAGTCGGACAAAGCAGGTCCGGACCAAATACCACCGGAAGGTGATGCACCGATAAAGGTTTGCGTTCCTTGATCCGCACAAATCCCGACATCCAAACCGGCGGAAACAGGCGGAATTTCTCCTACGAAAATGGTACGGGTATCTGATTTTTCACAGGTTCCCTCACCAAAAGTATAAGTAACCGTATATGTTCCGGGACCTACCACAGTGGGATCAAAAGTTCCTGCTGGGCTAACGATTCCCGGACCTGTCCAAGTACCACCCACAGGTGAGCCCGTAACCGCGATTTGACCATCGGAAATACACATATCAATATGTGGTCCCGCATCAACGGTATCACCGAAAATCACGGATACCATAAGTGTATCCGAGGAGAAACAACCATTAGCATCCGTAAACCCGTAAACCAATTCGTAATCACCGATTCCTCCGGCAACTTCCGTATTGAAAATCCCGAAGAATGGATCCACGATACCCGGACCGGACCAAACACCGCTTTGCGGGCTATAGTTCTCAAGGACGATATCATCCGGATTATCACAATAAACGACCGAACCACCGGCATCCACTATAGGAAGTGGATTTACCAATACGTTCTTCGT
>JAHDDF010000036.1:322-14607 GCA_020629475.1 Saprospiraceae bacterium | reverse complement strand
CCGGAAGGAGAATAATCTTGTAAAACTTGCAAACCATCAGTAATACAAAGTGCAAAATCAGGTCCTGCATCTACCGTATCACCGAAGATTACCTCTACGATAAGATCATCCTCGCCGTAACAACCATTAGCATCCAAGAATGCATAAGTTAAGGTATAAGTTCCTTCACCCCCGGCTTGTTGGGTATTGAAGACACCATTGAAATTCACGATCCCGGGTCCCGACCAAGTACCACCTGCCGGTGAGAAGTTATCCAATTGGATATTGGACGGGTTATTACAATAAGTAACCGTATCACCCGCGATTACAGTAGGAAGATCAAATATGGTAACTAATTTATCATCGGAATTCACGCAACCGGTTAAAGTATCCGTGAATGTATAGGTATAGGTATACACACCCGGTGTAAGGGAATCAGGCTCCATGATTCCTAGGAGAGGATCAGACAAACCGGGACCGGACCAAACACCACCCGGAGGAGCCGGTGCGGCAAAAACTTGTTGTCCGGCATCGGCACATATTTCAATGTCCAAACCTGCCGCGACAGGAGGAATCTCACCTACATAAATCGTCCTTGTATCCGTTTTTTCACAAGAACCTTCACCATAGGTGTAAGTAACCGTATGGGTTCCGGGACCTGAAGCAACGGGATCAAATGTTCCTGCCGGGCTTACGATGCCCGGACCCGACCATGACCCTCCCTGGGGAGAACCCGTAAGGGCAATTTGCCCGTCGGAAATACACATATCAATGTGCGGCCCGGCATCCACGGTATCACCGTAAATTACGGAAACCATTAGGGTATCCTCAGCGAAACAACCATTGGCATCCGTAAAGGCATATACCAATTCGTAATCACCGATTCCTCCTGCATCTTCCGTATTGAAAATACCAAAGAAAGGATTCACGATACCCGGTCCTGACCAAGTTCCTCCTTGAGGGCTATAATTCTCAAGGATGATATCATCCGGATTATCACAGTAAACGACCGAACCACCGGCATTCACTGCGGGAAGCGGATTTACGGTAACTAATTTAGTGGCTTGATTTACACAACCCGTTACCGGTTGGATATATTCGTAAGTAATGATGAAAATCCCGGGTCCGGATACTTGCGGATCAAAGATTCCGGTAGGATCCGTTATTCCTGTTCCCGTCCAAGTACCTCCCGCAGGACTAAAGCCTGTCAAAGAGAATGCGGTTTCATCCGCACAAACCGCTTCATCGTCTCCAGGGAAAATAGGCGGTACTTGACCAACGGTGATGGTCCTGGTATCCGTTTTTTCACAAGTCCCTTCACCGAAGGTATATGAGATCACGAAATTTCCGCTTCCCGTAACGGCAGGGTCAAAAAATCCGGATAATGGATCTACGATTCCTGGTCCTGACCATGTTCCGCCTAAGGGGAAATTACCATCCAAAAGTTGGATTCCATCGGTAATACAAATGGCTAAATCAGGCCCGGCTACTACTGTATCGCCGAAAATAACATCGATTACGAGCGTATCGTTATTGAAACAGCCATTTGCATCCACTACTTCATATACCACATTATACGTTCCTTCACCTCCTGCCTGGAGTGTATTGAACTCACCCGTAGAAACCACGATTCCGGGTCCTGTCCAAGTACCTCCGGGAGGCGTAAAGCCCGTTAGTGTTACATTCTCTCCGGCATTACAAACCACGAGGGTGTCACCTGCATAAACGTTGGGTAAGCCGGTAACCGTAATATTCTTGGTGTTGGAATTTACGCATCCCGTTACCGGATTGGTGTAAGTGTAGGTAAGTACATGGGTCCCAATCCCCGCCATTCCCGGAGAGAAGAACCCTACAGCATCCACGCCGGTACCGGTCCAGACGCCTCCGGCAGGAGAAAATCCTGTTAATTGGTAATCCGGTTCATTTAGACATAGTACCTCATCCAAGCCCGCATTTACGGGTGGTATTCCTCCTACCGTAATTACCTTCGTATCCGTTTTTTCACAAGAGCCTTCACCATAAGTATAGAAAACGGTATGTACGCCTACACCTGCTGAAACAGGATCAAATATCCCGAAAGCAGGATCATTCATTCCGGGTCCTGACCAAGTTCCTCCTTGCGGGGAGAAATCATTGAAAATTACTAAGCCTGCATCGATACAAACGGCGGTATCCGGACCGGCAAGGACAGTGTCCCCATAAATTATCTCTACAATCATCGTATCAAAAGCGGAACAACCGTTTTGATCCGTGAAATCATATTGAAGGGTGTAGAAACCTTCCCCTCCTGCCAATGCGGGATTGAATACACCATTGGAAGCATCCAAAATTCCTTGTCCCGACCAAGTACCACCATCAGGACCGTATCCTTCAAGGATAATATCATTGGTTGTATTACAATAAACAACGGAATCCGGCGTAAACACCGCAGGTAGTGGCGAGACCGTTATTTCACGATCTTCTTCATGAGAACAGCCTGTAACCGGATTGGTAAAGTGATACGTAACGGTATAAACACCCGTCCCGGTTATTTGCGGATCGAAAGTAGCCGCTAAGCTATCGGTTATACCAAAGCCTGACCACTCCCCACCGACCGGCGAGAATCCATCCAAGTTAAATGCGGTTTCATCCTCACAAACGAGCACAGGAGATCCGGGATTAATGTCCGGGATATCCCCTACGAAAATAAATCGGACATCTTCCGCTTCACAGGAACCTTCCCCGAAGGTATAAGTAACCGATTGTAAACCGGGACCGGTTTCAAGGGGATCAAAAATCCCTAAATACGGATCTACGATTCCTACTCCTGACCAGGTACCGCCTACAGGGGAATTGCCCGTAAGGGTATATAATCCTTCATTTACACAAATGGTATCCGTTGGACCCGCTTCCACAATTTCAGGCGGAATAACAACAGCAATAAGCGTATCCCTACCATCACAACCATCCCCTTGGATAAAGGAGTACACCAATTCATAAGTACCTACCCCTCCTGCGGAACCCGTGTTAAAGATTCCATTCAGTGGATCAAGGATTCCAGGACCGGACCAGACACCACCAAGCGGTGAAGCGGTCAAGAAAATATTATCAGGTGTTTCACAAAATTCCAAGGTATCACCGGCATATACCGCTGGAACAGGGATAACGGTTAATTCCTTATCAGCGGAGCCCACACAGCCCGTCAAGGGGTTGGTATATGTATACGTCAAGGTATGAACGCCT
Organism: Saprospiraceae bacterium; assembly: GCA_020629475.1. GTDB lineage: Bacteria > Bacteroidota > Bacteroidia > Chitinophagales > Saprospiraceae > JAHDCE01. The sequence goes on along the minus strand of JAHDDF010000036.1, from coordinate 11,406 downwards.
AAGCCTGCCGCACCCGGATCAAAGATACCGGCACTATCTACAGCTGTACCTGACCACTCTCCACCGGGCGGGTTAAAGTCATCCAATTGGAAGGGAGGTACAAGAAGACAAACTTCCTCGTCGGGTCCGGCAACAACAGCCGGCTCTACGCCAACAAACACCTCGATTTCGTCCGTTTTTTCACAAGATTCCTCACCATAGGTATAAGTAAGGACATGAATACCCTCACCTGCCATAACAGGATCGAATATTCCCGTTGGGCTAATGACCCCGGGACCCGACCAAGCTCCTCCTACAGGGGAGAATCCGGTTAGAGTCAATAAACCGGCATCAATACAAACGGCGGTATCCTGTCCGGCAAAAATGGTATCACCGAATACGACCTGCACCAAAGCAGTATCAGAACCTACACAACCATTGGCGCTGGTAAATTCATATACGATTTCGTACTCGCCTAATCCACCTGCGATTTCGGTATTGAAAATCCCCGCATTCCCATCAATGATTCCGGGACCAGACCAAGTTCCTCCAAAAGGATTATAACCTGCTAAAACAATATCGTTAAAGGAATTGCAATACAGGATGGTATCGGAAACCGTTACGATGGGTTGTGGTTCAATCGTGATATTCCTTGTATCAGATGCACTACAGCCCGTAATTTCATTAACGTAGGTATAAACGACCTCATGGGTTCCCGGAGGAAGTAAGGCAGGATCAAAATCCGTGGAATCAACAATTCCGGGACCCGTCCAAAATCCGCCTTGAGGACTAAAGTTTTGTATCGGGAAGGCAGGTGAACCTTCACAAACCGTTTGGTCAGGGCCTGCGGTTACGATGGGTGGCGTACCTACCAAAACGGTTCTGATATCCGTTACTTGGCAAGTTGCCTCACCATAAGTATATGTTAATACATGAACCCCTAGTCCTGCTGTTATCGGGTCAAAAACACCTGTAGCGTCAATGATTCCGATACCGGACCAAGTACCGTCTAAAGGAAGGAAGTCATTCAATACCAAGAAACCCGCATCAATACAAATCGCGGTATCCGGACCGGCATCAATAGGCGGTGGAGGTAAAACGGAAACCGTTAGCGTATCCTGATTGTAACAACCATTTGCACTCGTAAACCCGTAAGTAATGGTATAATCTCCCGGGCCTCCCGCAACGGTAGAATTGAACAATCCGTTAATGGCATCGATAACCCCGGGACCGGTCCAAACACCTCCCACGGGAGCAAAGCCGGAAAAGCTGATATCACTACCATCATCACAAATTTCAATATCAGGTCCTGCTTCAACGACGGGTGCTTCCTCCAAGTCAATAATCTTGGTAGCTGTAGCTTGACAGCCCGTAACAGGATTGGTATATGTATAAGTCAACAAATGGGAGCCGGGACCGGCAAAAGAAGGATCAAAAACACCTGTAGGATCCGTAATACCCGGTCCTGTCCAAACACCATCCGGTGGAGAGAAACCCACTAGGGTATATGCGGGATCAGCACTACAACCTATTTCATTAGGTCCGGGATTAACTGCAGGAACAGTCCCGACCAAGATGGTTCTGAAATCCGTTTTTTGACAGGTTCCTTCACCATAGGTATACATTAATTGGTGTAATCCTGCACCTGATGCCAACGGATCAAAAATGCCGTTGTTGGCATCAATAATTCCCGCGCCTGACCAAGTACCGCCCGGAGGAGAAAAGCCTTCCAAAGCGAAAGTCCCGAAGGTGATACATATAGCCGTATCAGGTCCCGCCTCAACCGTATCCCCGAAGATTACATCAATAATCAGGGTATCAGAATTGGTACAACCATTATTATCAGAGAAGGTATAAACGGCTTCATATACTCCAATTCCTCCTGCAATTTCAGTATTGAAAATCCCGTTGGTACCATCAATGATTCCGGTTCCTGTCCATTCCCCTCCAAGGGGAGCGTAACCCGTCAGGGTAATATTATCGGGATTGTTACAATAGGTAACCGTATCTAAAACATTGACTATGGGTAGCGGGAAAACGGTAACCGTTTTGAAATCGGAATTCAAACATCCCGTAATCGGATCCGCGTAATAATACGTGAGAACATGGGTTCCCACACCGGCGGAATCCGGTGTAAAAAAGCCCATCGAATCTACTCCGGTTCCTAACCAATATCCTCCTGAAGCAGGAAAATACCCAAGCAAGGCAAACGGATCCTCATCTTCACAAAGTGTTTCACTTTCGCCGGCATCCACGACGGGTATATCCGCTACCCAAATATCCTTTTGTGCCGTTCTCAAACAAGTACCGGTTCCAACGGTATAAGTCAACGTATGAAACCCGACCCCTGCAGTGGCAGGATCAAATACTCCTCCCGTGGGATCAATAACGCCTGTTCCTGTCCAAGTACCGCCTAAGGGTGAATACCCTTGTAGTACAAAAATCCCATCCGTAATACAAAGGGTATCATTTGGTCCGGGATCAACCAGATCACCATCTACGACCGAGATATCCAAAGTATCCTGGTTGGAACAATTATTCCCGTCCGTAAAGGAATAGATTAATTCATATACGCCAACACCGCCGGCGGCATTGATATTAAAGACTCCGTTATTGGGGTCAATCACACCCGGACCGGACCACGTTCCACCCAGCGGTGAATATCCCGTCAAGGTGATATCATCATTGGAAAGGCAAAGCGCTAATGGACCTCCCGCCTCGACAATAGGAAGGGCATTTACGGTTACCGTATTGGTTAGTTCATTGTAACAACCTGTTACGGGATCAGTATAGGATAGAAGAACCGTGAATACGCCCACTCCTGAAACTTGAGGATCAAAAATCCCTGAAGGATCCGTGATACCGGGACCGGACCAGGTTCCGTCCAAGGGGAAAAACGGTCCTAATTGGAAAGCGGTTTCATCTTCACAAACCGAAACCGGTGGTCCCGTATTGATTACGGGAAGTGGCGAAACGAAAACATCCTTGACATCAGTATCCAAACAAGAACCCGTCCCAAAAGAATAGGTTAAGGTATGTAAACCCGCCCCGGCAATAGCAGGGTCAAAAATACCCGCCAAACCGTCCACTATCCCGGGACCGGACCATGTACCGCCCGTTGGGGAATACCCGGTTAGTACTAAAGGAACGGCATCAATACAAATGGAATCAATAGGCCCCGCCTCAACGACAGGAGGAGCCACTACCTCAATATCTAAAGTATCGGTATTGGAACAACCATTTTGATCCGTATAAGCATAGTATACTTCATAATTACCTATTCCCCCTGCCGCGGCCGGATTGAATATCCCGACATTGGGATCCAAAATCCCCGGACCGGACCACGTACCGCCAATCGGTGAGAAACCCGTAAGTTGGACATCCGTTGGCGTATCACAGAAGGTAGCAGGAGCACCCGCGTCCACAACCGGCAAGGGAAGAATGGTGACAATTTTAGTATCGTTATTTTCACAACCCGTTACAGGATCAGTATAAGTATAGGTTAATACGTGGGATCCCGAACCGGCTACAACCGGGTCATATGATCCCAAGAAGGGATCGATGATTCCTGTCCCCGTCCAAACACCTCCGGGCGGTGCAAATCCTCCAAGGACGTAAGCTCCTTGGTCTTCACAAAACACCTCATCTAAACCCGCCGTCACCGTAGGCAATTCGTAAACCAATATTTCCAAGGAATCAGCGACAGCACAAGAACCGGCACCTACGGTATAAACTACAGTATGCGTACCTACTCCGGCTGCTTGGGGATAAAATGTACCGGGATTGGAATTAATAATTCCGGGCCCCGACCAAGTTCCGCCGTTTGGTGAAAAATCTTGAAGCAAGAAAGCTTGATCACTAATACATGCCTCTAAGTTGTCCCCTGCTTCTACATTGGATAAATCATCTACTTGAATAACCAAGACATCTTGTGAAGAACAACCATTGGCATCCGTAAAGGTGTAGGTTAAATCATAGAATCCGATTCCACCCGCGACAACAGGGTTAAAAATCCCTTGAGAAGCATCAACGATACCCGTACCCGACCAAATACCTCCCGCAGGGCTATATCCCGTGATCAAAAGATCTTCAGGTATATTACAAAACAGCAAGGTATCTCCTGCGGTAATTACCGGAAGCCCGAAGACTTCCACCACCTTGAAATCGGAATTTACGCAACCGTTCCCGTCCGTATATGTATATATCACGTTAAATACACCGACACCCGCATCCGCCGGGTCGAAAACACCATTTACAGGATCAACGATTCCGTCCCCGGACCAAACCCCACCTGACGGGCTAGCACCCGTTAAGGTAAGTAACCCTCCGTTTTCACAGATCGATTGGTATTCACCCGCATCAACAATAGGAAGCGGATGAACCGTAATTTCAATCGTATCCACGGTAGGACAATCCAAGGCTAAATTCTCATATACGATTTCATGGATACCTTCACCGGCAAAAATAGGATTGAACATGCCGTCGGAAGTGGTTCCCGGTCCCGAGAAAAATCCACCGGTAGGAGTAGCCGATAATTGATATGGATCATCATCGATACAAAACTCCAAATCCGGCCCGGCATCAGCAGGAGGGGTAGGTGAAATAACGAAATTTACCATATCCGTATCTGTTCCGCACTCATTGGTAATGGTAGCGGAAATCGTATAGTTGCCTATAGCACTATAGGTAACCTCCGGTGGAGTAAGCCCTGAAAAAGAACTAGGAGTCCCACCCGGAAATTGCCAATCAATGGTATAGTTATTACTTCCGCCATTGTCCGCGGAAAAACTAGGTGTAAAAGTAATTTCATCACAATCATCGTTAACGGGATCAAGCGTGATGCTAGGAACCGTAATGGCATTTAAGAGGGTATCCCAAACGGAAACACCGCAAATGCTTGAGGCTTCCAATTGCACCAAATATTGTCCGGGTTCGGTAATCTCAAGAGAAATATCCTCGGTAGTAAAATTGGTACCGTTAACAAAAGACCAACCGTTGCCACCGCCACCGCCGCCGCCGTTACCGTTACCATTTCCGTTGCCGTTGCCATTTCCATTTCCGTTGCCGCCTTGACCCGAATCACCGTTTATGATCCATTGGTAAGAGATACTGTCCCCTGTTGAAGTATTGGTAAAATCAATGATAAAGGGAATACATAAATCACTCAAAGCATTCCCGTCGGCATCCGTCACGGTGGCTTCGGCTTCCGCTAGGGGATCTTCAAGGACTACAACCTCGACCGTATCAATGGCTTGACCACAATCATTTGAGGCAACCATTACTACGGTATAAACACCGGGACCGTCATCAAAAATATGGGTAGGGGTCACATCCGTTGAGGTAGTCCCGTCCCCGAAATCCCAGAAATAATCGGTTTGGTCAAAGTACCCCGAAGCCGCCGATGGACAGCTTTCGTTTCCGAAGGTAATTTCCGGGTTCGACTCACAAAGGGTATCCGGTTGTGACACAATTGCCCTTGGCGCCAAACTCACAAAAATGGGGGATGCGTTACTGTGTTCCAAACAATCATTAACCGCGATTAGGGTTACGTTATATTCTACACCGGCTTGTGGTGGGGAATTACAAATTACATCATCCCCGAATTCATATACGTGGAATGCTACGGAGTTATCATATACCGTATCCAATGTCCCGTCTCCCCAATCCCAAACGTAAAAATTCACTTGGGAAAAATCAGTATTGTTTTCCGCGAAAATGGTGTCACCCTCACAAATATCCGGATCGCCTACGATATTCATATTTGCCGTAGGACGAAGGTAAAATGTTACCTCCTGTTCAAAGGAACCAATACAATTCCCGTTCGTGGTTTGTACAACAAGGTTATACGTTCCGTAATCTCCGTAAGTATGGGAAACTACGGTATTGGTACTATTGAACAAGGTAGTTCCATCACCAAAAAACCAATTGTATTCCGCGCCGGGTTCACCCCCGACAATTTCAAAATTGGTGGTAAAAGTGGTTTGACTGGAAAAACTAGGAAGACAGGCGCTAAAAATTCCGTCTACCTCAAAATCAGGGGTGGCTTGTACGGTGATATCCACGGAAGTACTTGCCGTACATCCTTGCGGATTGGTTACAAGGAGATCAACGGTATAAGTTTGATCCCCCGTGGCGTCCACAGGAAATTGATGGAGTGCTTGTGAACCGTAAATGGTATCCAAGGTTCCATCTTGAAAAGTCCATTCATATATATACGACGGATCCGCCGGGCTTACGCCAAAGAGGACATCGTATTCACCGCATGGTGAAATAGGGTTCCACGTAATGGTAGGGACATCAGGTTCAGGCGTACATTGCCCGAATGATTTCCCAAGGAATAAAACCCCGAAAAAAAGTGTGGTTAGTATGATTGCTCTCATGATTTGCCGGTTTTGGTGCGTCGGGGGAAAGAAAATAATGTGTGGTATTAGTAAAAACTGACGGCACTTCTGCCCTTAAATTGGTAGCACTTGGCCTTATTCTTATTCCTGAGATGCTTGCCTTTTCTCCTACCGCCGTATTTGGCGCCGCCACCCGATATCCCGAACATGGAGGCGGAATCGAAATTGATACGCATGGAAATCTCGTGAACACCGCCTGCCCTTAAGGAAAGACCGGTAAGATTGATGTCGTAACTATAGCCTACATTCAAAGTGGTATGCTTACTGATATTGGTCTCAACCCCACCGATGATGGTCAAGAAATTGGTATTGTCGAAGTCAAAACCGGGCGTTCTATTTTGGTAAAAACCACCAACGTATATAGGGCTACTTATTACGTAAAGCCCGTATGAATAAACTTGGATATCTCCTTGGTAATCCACCTTTATATTAGGTGAAAGATATATTTGCCGTTTACCGAAATTCTTGAAAAAGGAAAAGGGAATCATCGTTCCCGCATGAAAAGTATAACGCCTTGGTAATTTGGTACCGATATACTGGAGTGACTCCTCCGGTTCATTCAAGTGACTTACCGCAAAACCAATATTAGAATGGACTTCCTTTTTTCCCAAATCCATTTGCCAGCGAGCAACAAAGCCCGCATCGAAATCCACGAGGTTGGAACGCTCAATAATGGGAACCGCATTCGTTCCGTTTACGATACCGTCTATCGGGTGGAGTTGATCGGAAAAAACAAGTTTTGACCAATCGATAAACTTTTGGGTGTAGCTGGTCCTTAATCCGATATTGACATTAAACTTATCTGAAAACCGAACGATGTAGGAATAAGAAAAACCGATGCCTTGGGTAACTAAGGAACCGGAACCTTCTTGATCCCGTAATAACATCAAACCAAAACCGGAGGAAATAAATGGCTCCTGCAAATCTACCCAAGCACTGTAGGTAGTAAATCCACCCGGAACGGTGCTCCACTGGTTTTTGTAATGAAGCCCTAAGGTTAAACCCGATTGCGTACCCGTAAAGGCAGGGTTTAAGTACAACCTATGGTTGTAAAACTGGGACAAAGAAGGGTCCTGCCCTTTCATGGTCAGCACAAGCCCGACCATGAAAAGGAATGTGGTAAAAATCCTGATCATGCCTATATGTTTCACTTCTCCATGCCAAGGGAGAAGGATTAAAAATCCATCAAAAGGGTGAACATTGGATAGGGTCTCCTTTTAGGGAGTGAGTCTTGTGTCAATAATGCTAGAGGGTTTCCCGGGCAGGGAAATGGTTGCTAAAGGGGGACATACATGTTCAAATTGTCAAGATAATTCAAATGTATTCCTAAGAGGATTAAAAATGTAGGGTATAAGTGGTGACTCAGACAGGAAAATGTGACAACGAAATATCAAATATCCTTTTTTATCTTATAAAAGAATACACCTCGTTAACGATTGTTAATATATGTTTTTTTTCATTACCGCACACCATGAACCCTGGAACTTTTTTGTTTTGTCGTACAAAAAACATTTAAGGACTTGACAAGAAGAAACCCTACTCCTTAACCACCGGGTTTCCATTTATCGAATTCTTCCTTGGTTTTGCCGATAATGAATGAATTGTTACCATTTTTTCCCCTTCTTTATACCATAAATGATAGAAAGGGTTATTTATCCTTATGTCTATATTTTATATAGGATTGCCGGAAAAAATTTCGACTCTTTACTATTTTCGAACTCCAAACTGCCTGAACCATGTTCCAATTACTAAATGAAGCGCTATTACCCGCGAATATGGCATACACTTGCCTGCTGGTATTGGCGCTGATCTATTGGATCTTCGTCATACTAGGCGCCTTTGATTTGGATGTCCTTGATTTTGATTTCGACGTGGACGCTGATGTAGACGTGGATGTAGACACCGATATTGATGCTTCAAGTCTAGGAGGAATATTCTCGGGCTTACTTTCCTTCTTCAATTTCGGAAAAGTACCGTTCATGATCCTTTACTCCTTCAATTCCTTATGGATGTGGGTATTGGGAATCATGACCAACCACTACATCGGAAACGGGAGTTTGACCTATTTCTTCATCTTTTTAATTCCGATTATCATTATTGCCATGATAATTACGAAGATGATAACCATGCCCTTCTTGCCCTTCTTTGAAGGATTTAATACGGGGATGGAACCAACGGATTATTCCGGTGAAGTAGGAACCATGAAAACGAATTTGCTTCGCAACCGCTATGGCAAAGCGGAAGTAATCATAGGAAACGACACCCACCACATTAGCGTAAAGCTGATTGACGATGCAAAGGTATCAAGGGTAGACCGCGACCATGAGGTAGTCATCCTAGGACGCGATGATTCCGGAAAATTCTTTTGGGTAGATGCTTTTACAGACAATCTTTCCCTTGACAATACTTAAAATCAATTCCAAAAATATTAAAACACTATTAGCATGAGCATTGAAATGTTTGGCTTTGTAATAGGAGCGGTTCTGATAATTATAATCGGATTCCTATTTGCCCTATCCAGATTTTACCGTAAGGTTCCCCAAGGAATGGCACTTATCCGTACGGGTATGGGCGGCGCCAAAGTTGCGGTTGATAAAGGTATTTGGGTAATCCCTATTTTCCACATGGTGGAAACCATGGATCTTTCCGTAAAAACGGTAGAAATTTCAAGGATGAAGGAGGAAGGCTTGATTTGTAAGGACAATGTCCGCGCGGATATCAAGGTGGTATTCTTTATCAAGGTAAATAAGGATCTCAAGGACATCTTGAACGTAGCCCAATCCATCGGCTGTAAAAGGGCGACCAATGCGGAAACCCTTAGAACGCTTTTCGAGGCGAAATTCTCGGAGACCCTAAAAACCATCGGTAAGAAATTCGACTTTGCCCAATTATACGATTCCCGTAAGGAATTCAATACCGAAATCCAGTCCATTATCAAGGATGCGGATTTGAATGGTTACGAACTCAATGACGTGGCAATTGATTACTTGGAGCAAACGGACATCCATTTCCTAAGGGATAACAATATTCTTGATGCGGAAGGTATCAAGAAGATTACCGAGTTGACTTCCGGGGAGCGTGTAAAAGCGAACTTCATCCGCCGTGAGGAGGAAAAGACAATCAAGGAGCAAGACGTGGAAGCACGTGAGGCTATCCTTGAGTACGAGCGGCAGCTTGCGGAAAAAGAGGAGCGGCAGAAGCGGGAAATCGCCAATATCAAGGCACGTGAGGAGGCGGAAATCCTAAAGGTAAATGAGGAAGAAAGGCTTCGTTCCCACTTGGTTTCCATTAAGACCCAAGAGGAATTGGATATCGCCGAGGAGAACAAATTGCGTCAAGTTATCGTAGCCGAGAAAAACAAGGAACGTACCGAGGCTGTAGAATCCGAGCGTGTGGACAAGGACCGCCTGTTGGAGCAAACCGAAAAGGAAAAATTGGTAACCCTTGCGGAAATCGAGAAGACCCGCGCCATTGAAGAAGAAAAGAAGAATATCCAAGATGTTATCCGCGAGCGTGTGATGGTGGAGAAGAAAGTGGTGGAAGAGGAAGAGAAAATCAAGGATACTAAAGCGATTGCCGAGGCGGATCGTTTAAAATCCGTTGCCATTATCAAGGCGCAGGAAGAAGGCGAATCCGTAAAAATCGAGAAAGAAAAAATAGCCGAGGCAGAGCGCATAGCCGCGGAAATCAATGCCAAGAAAGTATTGATTGATGCCGAGGCGAAAATGAAGGCTGCCGAGAAGGATGCCGAGTCCCGTAAAATCATAGCCGAAGCGAAGGCTGCCGAGGAAGCGACGCTTGGTTTATCCGAGGCGCAAGTTATTGAGGCGAAAGCCAAGGCGAAGGAGCTTGAGGGCTTAACCGAAGCGAAAGTCATGCAAGAAAAAGCCATTGCGGAAGCCAAGGGTATAGACGTAAAAGCGGAGGCTTTGGAGAAGCAGGGCTTGATGGAAGCCAAGGTCATCCAAGAAAAAGGATTGTCCGAAGCGAAAGTCTTGGAGCAGAAAGCGATTGCCGATGCGAGAGGCGTAGAGGAGAAAGCGCTTGCCATGAAGAAATTGGATGGCGTAGGCAAGGAACACGAGGAGTTCAAGTTGCGCTTGGAGAAAAACAAGCAGGTAGAGTTGGCTCAAATCGACATCCAGCGCCACATCGCGGAAGCTCAAGCCATGGCATTGGCGGAGGCGTTCAAGGCGGCTAACATCGATATCGTGGGTGGTGAGGAGACCTTCATCAACAACGTGATGAAAGCCATTAACCAAGGTAAAACGGTTGACCGCTTGTTCGATAACTCTACTACTCTTTCCAGCTTGAAGGCAAATCTTTTGGGCGGCGGCAACTTGTTGGACCGCGTGAAGGAGTTCACCAACAAGCAAGGCTTGGGTACCGAGGACTTGAAAAATTTAAGCTTGGCCGCATTGTTATTGAAACTACGCGACAACGCTTCCGATTCCGATAAATCCGCTATCTCCCAGTTGATGGAGTTGGCACAGACCGTTGGTCTGGGTGGATTGGATGCCGGGAAGTTGTTGAAATAGGGTTCCTAGCCGTCGGACGACTTGGGTCGTCAGACGACCGGGACGGGGGTTGTCTATTGAGTTAGGCAACCTCTTTTTTATGGGTCTAGGGTTAAAACCCTAGCCTTTGTATGCTGCGGTCGTTCCGACCTAGGTACTCCTCGTTTTATTTTAATCTTATTTTTTT
>JAHDDF010000036.1:0-312 GCA_020629475.1 Saprospiraceae bacterium | reverse complement strand
AACTTAATATCTTTTCAACAAAAACTAGCACTTCACATACCGATATTATAATTTAAGCTGCAAAGAACCAACACCTTTCATCTTTCTTATTATCAGAGATTAAAAAGAAGTTATCTACAACATAAAACTTACGGATACTCCTCGTTTTATTTCTAATTAATCTTATTTTTTAGTCGGCTTGTGTATTAATATAAAAACCAAGCATATCACCGTAATCGATGTAGAGACGCGAACAGAAATCCATCCAAAACTAGGTCGGAACGACCGGCACAAGCAAAGCCCCGACACTCGGGTCGGGGTAAACGATAAGAA
>JAHDDF010000493.1 GCA_020629475.1 Saprospiraceae bacterium | reverse complement strand
AAGGGGATTATAGTTTCTTATCGGAAATTTTGCGGTCTAAAATTTCTGATTGCCCACCTGCCGCCTTGGCTTTTTGCCATTCCACAAGAGCTAGATCCTTTTTACCCAATTTGAACAAGGTATCACCGTAGTGTTCCAAAACGATAGGTGACTTATCCCCGCCATTGCCAATTGCCTTTTCCAACCAGGACTTTGCCTCCTTGTAATTTTCCAATAGGAAATGGATATAACCGAGGTTGTCCTGTAGAGCCGATTGGTCGGGAAGAAGTTCATTGGCACGGATAGCCATTTCCTTGGCTTCCTCCAAGCGCGCACCACGTTGCCCGAGGTGATAGCTATAGTTGTGTAGCGCCGCGTAGCTGTCAGGGACAAGGTTAAGTGCCTTCTCGAACATGCGGTCGGACTTATCGTATTTTTTTAGCTTATAGTACTCAACACCCAACCGATTAGTGATGTCGTACTTAAGCATGGTGTTTTTACCGGACATCATGAGCGCTTGTTCCCACATATCCGCAGCGTCACTGCTTTTTCCGAGGTTGCTTTGCGCGATGCCGTTCATATAATATACCCGGGCTTGATTGGGGAAATAATCCATGGATTCCTCACTAAGGTCAGCAAGGGCTTTCCAATCACTTCTTTCCAAATGGATATACATGATTTGTTCCCAAACGGCGAAAACGTTTTTGTCCAAATCAAGGGTTTTATTATATGCCTCTAGCGCTTCCTTGGATTTTCCGGCTTGAAAAAGCATATCCCCGTACATGGAAAAAGCTTTTGCTTCTAGCGGGTGAACCTCGGTTAAGGTTTTTCCGATATTCAGCAAGTCCGTCTTGAAAACCTCGTCATCAGAATCCGCGATTTTGGTGATGTAGGGGAAAAGCTCCTTGATTTTTAAATCAATATCAACATCCCCTTTTTTGATAACGGGACGAATGGCATCCAAGTACTTGGAATGTTGCCCGCTTCCCTTGAAGGAACCCGCCAAGGCAAGATTTGCCTCGGGGTCCTTGGGGTCAACCTTTAAGATTTCTTGGTAAACCTGTGCGGCTTGTTTCCGTTGATCCGTTTGAAGGTAGAATTCCGCTAGGATGTGACGATAAGCCGTTTCTGCGGGGAAGGTGTTAATTAGCTTCTGGATTTCGTCGGCTGCTCTTTTATTATCGCCCAAGCCGTAGTATAGGGTATACTTTTTTCGTGTCAATTCCTCCTTGACGCCAATCTTCCGTTCCAGTTTATCGTACATTACGATAGCCTCCGCGGGCTTATTGTCCTTGATGAGGTAGAATGCTTGCTGAAACATGAAATATTCATTTTCAGGATTCTCCTCGGATAATTTTTCGTAAACGCCTGCCGCTTTCCCGAATTCACCGTTACGTTCTAAAACTTGTGCGTAAAAATCACGGTACCAAACATTATCGGGTGCTAACCGAACCGCTTTTTCAATGGCTTGAAGGGCGCGTTTATCTTCCTCTAAGACATCGTACATACGGGCAAGCTCATAGGCTGCGGCATGTGAATTGGGGTTCTTGTTCAATACTTCCCGATAGAGGTAGGCAGCGTCTTGGTAATTCCCAAGGAGCTTTTCCCGATTGGCGTCAATGAATACCTTGCGGATTTCGATTTCCGCCAAGGACGGACGATCAGGCGGCTGTGCTTGGAGCAACATCGCCGGCAAGGCAAACAGAACAACTAAAATACACTGGCGGAACATTGCCATACTACGAAGAATAATGTGAATAATCTCCTATGCTGATAACGGAAGGGCTGCCCTCGTATTTTGCCTTGTTTCCCAGCATGGAGTCTTCTAATATAACATCTTTTACATACGTGTCATTCTGAATAACACTGTTTTTGATAACGCAGTTCTCGATTCGGGTATTATGTCCGACGGAAACATGGGGCCCGATTACCGAATTTTCAATCACGGCCCCTTCACCGACGAAGCAAGGAGGTATGATTACGGAATTATCCGTTTTAACGCTAGGGTGAACCGTAGCGGATGCCTTGTTAAAGGAAAGGACACGTTTATTGGAATAAACCACCGCGTTTTTGTTTCCGCAATCCAACCATTCGTCAATGATGCCCGGACGGAAACGTTTGCCCTTGGCTTTCATGTTCTCCAAGGCATTGGTCAATTGGAATTCACCTTTTTCCTTGATGTCATTATCCAGCAAGTGCTTTAATTCCGCCTTTAGGTTGTCTCCGTCCTTGAAGTAATAGATACCGACGATAGCCATATCCGTTACGAAGGTGGTGGGTTTTTCCACGAAATCGGTGATGTAACCCTCCTCGTCCAACTTTACCACGCCATAGGCTGAGGGATCCTCAACCCTTTGCGTCCAAATGATACCGTCCTCGTTAGCGTCGAAATCAAAGTTCGCGCGGAAGAGCGTATCCGCGAATGCTACGATAACGTTTCCGGACAGACTGGGTTCAGCACAATAAATAGCGTGTGCCGTTCCAAGGGGCTGATCCTGCTTATAAATGGTACCCTTTGCGCCAAGTCCTTCAGCGATGGCAAGTAAATCCTTTTCTACCTCATCCCCGAAGTCCCCGATGATGAAAGCGATTTCATCTACTTTCCCCGGGTAAGAGGCACTTAAATCCTCTACCAATCTCTGGACAATGGGTTTACCCGCTACGGGAACAAGAGGTTTAGGGACGGTTAAGGTATGTGGTCTTAGTCTTGACCCTCTACCCGCCATGGGTACAATAATTTTCATAAATGGTTTTATTTTCGTTTTGTGATTTTTATTTAGTGCCCGTACTTCCGAATCCACCGGTACCCCGGTTTGACTCGGATAATTCGTCTACCTCTACCCAAGAGATTTGTTCATATTTAGCAATAACCATTTGGGCAATCCGTTCACCCGGGGCAATGGTCTGAGGGCTACGGGAAAGGTTTATCATTATGACTTTGATTTCACCTCGATAGTCACTATCAATGGTGCCGGGTGTATTGGCGCAAG
>JAHDDF010000492.1 GCA_020629475.1 Saprospiraceae bacterium | reverse complement strand
CAACACAAAACCAATCTACATCGTACCTTTGCCCCACTATGCAAAAAGCCCTTTCCGTCATCTTATTGCTTTTGGGTATAGGACTCTGCTTGGATGCGCAGCCCTTGGAGGGCATCGTAACGGACCAAAGCAACCGCCCCTTGGCTTTCGTAAACATTATCCTTGACGGAAATGATACAAGGGGCATCCTCTCCGATATCAACGGAAGATTCCGTTACGACGACGAAGCCCCCGTCTCCTCCCTCACCTTCAGCTACCTCGGGTATGAAACACTAACGGAAGACGCCGTTTTCAATCGGGAGATGAAGGTCGTAATGATGGAATCCGCCTTGGAATTAGAAGAGGCAGTGGTAATAGCCGGGGAAAATCCCGCGCACCGCATCATGAAACGGGTTTCCAAAAACCGTAAGAAAAACAACCACGAATGGCTTTGGGGCTATGAATGCCTGATTTATTCCAAATCAAGGGTCGGGTACGAACTGGATTCCGTCTTGTACAAGGATTGGGTACGGAAATCCGAAATCAAGGAGGAAAAGCGGAGGCGGAATAAAAAGGAAAAAGAACCATCCGCAAGAAGAATGGAAGTGGATTCCCTGCTTTCCGGGAAACGCATGGAAGACATTTATCTTTTCCTAGCGGAAGTAGTGAGTAAAAGAAGATATTCATTCCCCGAAAAAGTACGGACGGAACTACTCCACAACCGCGTTTCCGGGATGAATGAAATGGAAATGACACTCATCAACGAGTTCCAACAATTCACCTTCTATGAAAACTTCGTTACCGTAGGGGAAAAGCACTTCCTCAACCCCATCGCCAAAAACGCGGAACGCCAATATTTCTTTGACATTAAAGATACCCTGTATCAAGGGCAGGATACCGTTTTCCTTATTTCTTTCGAACCTCGAAAAGGGGCGAGAATCGAAGGACTCAAGGGACAGATGCATATTAATACCAATACCTACGCCGTTCAAAACGTGATTGCGGAACCCGCTTTCGCGGATAGGTTTTCTTGGAAATTGGAGCATAAATATACTTACTTGGAAGAGCAAGAACATTGGTTCCCGGAACAGCTGAATTTAATGTTCAAACTGCCCCACCCCAGTCTGGAATTCATGACCATGGTCTGGACCCAAAAGAGTTTCGTTTCCGATGTTACCCTGGAACCCAAATTCAAACGCCGCGACCTTTGGGACACCTACGTCCCCCTCACCGGCGAGGTAATTTCCAAGGAGGATTCCATTTGGAACAAGTACCGTCCGGAACCGCTTTCCACCAGGGATAGCCTTTCTTATTTGGTGGTGGACCGTATTGGTGAGTTGTACAATTTCGATGGCATTATGCGTGCCGCTTTTACCCTTTCCCAAGGTAAAATCCGATTTAAAAATGTCGATTTATTCCTGAACCGGTTCATGAGTTTTAATGACCATGAAACCTTCCGTCTGGGTGCGGGTTTGGAAACCAACCAAAACTTATCCAAGTGGTTTTCCGTAGGTGGTTATGGTGCCTATGGCTTCGGGGACGGGCAATGGAAATACGGTGGTTGGGGTACTCTTAATCTTGTGCCTTATGATATCGTAAGGTTGCGTTACGATTATACGAGGGACATCGAGGCATCCGCAACGGTCCGTTTTCCGTACCGGGATCAAGCGGCGATTAACGGGGCATTGTACGCGCAAAAAATCAACAATCTAGAAGAACATGCCTTGTTTCTGGATGGCAGATTCAAGTTTATCCAAGGCGGAATCGGTTTTAGAAAATCAAAGGTTGATCCCTTATATAATTATGCTTTCCTAACGGATGAAGCCTCGGATTCCAACTTTGAATTCTTTGAATCCGAAATCCGCTTGCGCTTCGCTTACGGTGAGAATAGTACTTGGATGTTAGGTTCTCGGATTCCGGTTCAAAAAAATAAATATCCAAGCGTTTTTCTTTCCTATAAAAAAGGCTGGAAAGCTTGGGACGGCGAATATGATTACCACCACGTGGTAGGCGGCATCGAGCACCGATTTAATACACGTTTTTTTGGTTCTACTTATTATAAAATAGAAGCCGGCTGGAACAGTTCCGATGCCCCTTTACCCAAGCTCAACCTAGCAAATGGAGCCGAAGGGACATTCGCCTTTTTAGATGTTCCTGATGCTTTTCAAACCATGAATGCCAATGAATTTTTATCGGATAGATATGTCAATTTATTCTTCCGTCATAAATTCAAAAGCTTGATTTACCGTTCCCAATTTACACGCCCCGCCCTAAGTATTTTACACAGTATGGGTTTTGGTGAATTAAGCAAACCCGAGCGGCATACGGGTTTTAGTTTCCGTACCATGAATCGCGGATTTTTTGAAAGTGGAATCGGTTTGGAGGATTTAATTCGTTTGCCTGTCCTAAAATCCGGTTATATCTCCGGCGGTATTAATTTTTATTATCGTTACGGTGCCTATGGCTTTTCCGATCCTTCCGACAATATCGCCGTAAGAGCCCGAATTGGTTTTTCTTATTGATGGGTGCAATCTCCCAATTGTACCGCCCTCCCCAATGTCAGGTCTTCCGACCTGACAAAAAAATGAAAGATATTGAAAACCATTCATGAGCCATTCCATACCGTTCGTGAATTAACAAAACATCTACAAGCAGAAAATACGGCAAAAAAACGGGTATGGAATTCAGATACTTTATTTTAAAGTAATTGAATTAAAAAACCGTTTGCCATGCGAAAAGCAATATCCTTTCCTTGTTTCATTTTATGCTTATCCCTTATTATTTCCTCTTGTAATGAAGGAATAATAAATACCGATTTTGAGGAGCTTAATTCAAATGAAACCAATCAATCCTCTGAGTCATCTGATCCTATCACACCGTTTATTATCGACGGAATAGCCGAAGCATTTTGGGATGAAGACGACAGGCTTGTTGTTGAAAATTTACATCTCTACACATATCCCAATTCAGGATTCGAAACGGAAATAAGTTGG
>JAHDDF010000491.1 GCA_020629475.1 Saprospiraceae bacterium | reverse complement strand
AAAACGAAGATGCTTTCCTAAAGTTTTATCCGGAACAAAACTGCTTCGGCTCTTGCCCCGAATCTAAACGGGATAAGGCTGGTACCGATACCGGAGGAGACGAAAATGGGCGTATCCGAATCCTTATCGTACCAACCTTTCACGAATCTACCGCTTCCGGGCGGGATTTGCGGGGCATAACCCAAAAAAGCGATTTGTCCGCCGTGGGTATGACCGGAAAGAATGAGGTCGATAGGTTTGGTCTTTATTCGTTTTACGGTATCATTATATACCGGGCAATGATTCAGCAATAAATGGAAATCGGATTGAGGGAGCTGCTTTTCAATGCTTGGATAATCCGCGTTTCCGCCTAGGTAATCATCGGTGCCTGAAATGGCTATGTTTTTTCCTTGGTGCGGAACAAGGATGCTTTGGTTTACGAGCAAAGTACCATTGTATTTATTATAAATGCCCTTGAGTTTTTGGATATCGGTTTCCGCCCAGTATTCCCAATTCCCGAGGATGGCGTACTTGGGCGTTTGAGCAGGTAATAGGGCAAGGAATTCCTCAAGGAGATGATAGTCTCTTGTTTCCAAGGCATCACCCGTGATGCAAATGGCATCTAAATCCATTTTGTGGATTTTCCTTGCCAATGCTTGTAAACCGTTTCCTACTTTTTTGAGGTGGAGATCCGTAATTTGAAGGATGTTCCAAGTGGTGTTTCCTTTTCCGAAATCAAATTCCTTTACCTTGATAAAACGCTTTTCGAACCAAAGGGAATCCCCTAGGATTAGTGCTAGAATTCCTGCCCCTGCACCAAGGATGAATTTTCTCCGTTTCACTAGGCGGGACGTTGGTAGCCTTCCTTAAAAAGTCGTTGCAAATCCGCTTCGTCGAGCTCTAATTCCTTTTTGATACGATTGGGGCTCGGGCGCAACAATAACATGGAAACCAAGGAAATCAAGGTTACCACAAGTAGTGCGGAAACCGGGAAAACGGCAAAATAAAGAACCATTGAAACAAGCGCCATCCCTTCCCCAATGGCATTGGAAATAATGAAGGTAGACTGGAATTGCGAAAGCTTTTTCATGATGTCCGTTTCCTGTGCCGCCTTGGCTATGCCGGAACGGTAAAGGAAACGGCTACCCATCCAAGGGATGATACCTAGGATGAGAAAAAGCATTTCATTAAAGGGAAGATTAACTTCGGTTCCTTCTTCCGGGCGCATGTAAAAATACAAGATGATACCCATGATGCAGACCCCCATCATCAGGGCGGAATGGATGAGGGTAAGGGAAGCGGAAAATTTATTGAGTCCTTTCATGTATGATTGCTTTCCCGCAAAGGTAAGCTTATTGAAAGAGAAGTCTATTGTGGTGGCAAGGGATCACCATATTCCTTCAAAAAGGTAGCAACGGGGCGATCTACTTCAATCAAATCTACGTGGTATGACCAAATGTGGGTTTGGATTTCGGATTTATCCTCGGCTTTCCAGGTAAGCAGGAAATTGAAGGTCCAGCCCTCCGTGGTTTTTTCGGCGCGGATGTCACTCCAATTGGTATTGTTCCAAGTATTCATGGGTTTAAAACCGCCGTGCATGAGGATTTCGGATTCTACCCGCTTCATGTTGAGGGGTTTAATGGACTCTAGGGTAAGCTGGTGGTGGGTGTCATTCCAAGGAAGGATGCGACTTACCCTCATACCGTATTTCTCCAAGAGTTTTTCGATTTCCTTGTGCTGGAGTTTCAAGCGGCTTTCCGTTCCGCCTTTGAAATGTGATTTATCCGCGAGAATGGAAATGGTCTTGACTTGGGGATGGTTGAGGGTGCGGATATTGTACTTTTTCCAAGGGGTTTGAGGGATTCCTTCTTGGAGCCTTAAGGTAGTTAAGGCAAAAATCATTTCCTCGTACAGCTCGGCGTCAATTTCAATCGGGAGTAATTCCAGGGGAGCTTCCTCTTCGGCAAGGTGGCGTAATACCAAACGTGCCGCGTCTCTTTCGAAACGTAGCATTTTTCGTCTACCCTCCATTTCGGAATCCGTTTGGGCGGATATAAAGGATAGGGGTACGAGTAAAAAAAGTAGTATGCCAACGGTAACCCGCATTCGTGTTTTTTTGCAAGGATATTCGTACAAACATTACGCCAAAGGAGTCAATCTCTTATTTTTCCGTATTTGAATACCATTTATGAACTGAAACCGACTGTTCATGAACCGAGAGTGGCGTTGAAAGAAAAAAATGGTCAAATTGATAGCAAGAAAACAACGAAGAAATCATCTTTTCCCTAGAGGTATGAACCCAAAGGATTAATCCCAAGATTAACAACTCAACCCCAAAGCAACTATGTACCCTGATTCAGCTATAACCCCATTAGTAAGGGGCGCATTCTTCCTCGGAAGGTGCGCCCTTTTTTTGTGATATCCCGAAACCACTTTGGTTCGAGTGTATCAAGAGAGCGTTACTTCCCGATGGGACCCAATTCCACACCCTCGGAGTAGGCTACCCTAATATGGTTGGAGCCCATTGCCGCTTTTACCTTTTTATAGGCCTCAAAATAAACGGTTTCGTAATCATCGGGATGGCAGTAGGGTCTTACCGCCAAGATGATGGAGTGGGAGTCGAATTCCTCAATTCCGATAAATGGCTCCGGCTCCCTTAAAACTTCGGGGATGCTCAAAAGGGCTTCCTTGAGCAATGGCTCTACCTTGGAGAATTCCTCCTCGTAAGGCATATAAACTTGAAGATTCAAGCGGATGTTTTCGTTGTCGCTTAGATTGGTGATGATATCCGAAATCGCCATTCCGTTTGGGATGATAACGGTACGGTTGTCCAAGGTTTTAATAATCGTGTTTATGATTTGAATTTCCATGACTTTTCCTAAACGGTCATGGACTTCAATCCAGTCACCGATTTTGAAAGGACGGAAAATAAGGATGAGAACACCTGCCGCAAAATTCCCGAGGCTTCCTTGTAATGCCATTCCTACGGCAAAGCCTGCCGCGGCAAG
>JAHDDF010000490.1 GCA_020629475.1 Saprospiraceae bacterium | reverse complement strand
TATTCTAAGAGGGAGTGAGTACCGGTGTTTGTATTGTTCTCGTTTTTCTGTTAAAGGCACGCCAAATCAGTTTTTCGGCAAACGGATCCGGAAAGTAGTTCCTTCACCGACAACTGATTCTTTCACAAAAATCTTGCCGGAGTGGTAAGATTCTATGATGCGTTTTGTTAAAGATAGGCCTAATCCCCAACCTCTTTTCTTGGTGGAGAATCCGGGTCTAAAAATGGTCTTGAATTTTGATTCGGGAATACCTTTTCCTGTATCAGAAATATCTATATATACATAATCATTGTCATCCGTAACCGTGCCTGATATTTTTCCTTTCCCGTCGGAGGCGTCAAGGGCGTTTCTTAGGAGGTTTTCAAGTACCCATTCGAACAATGGTTTATTCAGGGAGACCATCTTTGGTTCCGTTTCATTCTCCAATTCAAAAACCAAGCGTTTGGGCGCCCGGCGTTTCATATAATCAAAGCTATCCTTAAGGATTGCCATGACGTTCTCCTCCTTGAGTTCCGGTTCCGAACCGATTTTGGAGAAACGATCCGCGATGAGCTCCAACCGAACCACATCCTTCCCGATTTCATCCACGATCTCCATGGTTTCCTCATCCTCGCCTCGCATGAGTTTCAAATGTTCCAACCAAGCAATAATACCGGATAAGGGTGTCCCCAATTGGTGGGCGGTTTCCTTTGCCATTCCTGCCCATACCCGGCTTTGCTCCGCATTCCGGGAAGAACTGAAGCCCATATATCCCAATGCGACGAAGGCTACAACCAAGAAAGCCATAATAAAGGGGTAATACCTGAGAAGGGTCAATAGCCAAGAGTTTTCGTAAAAGATATACTGCGTGGTATACCTGGATTTTACGATCATGGGTTTTGCCCCGGAGCGTTGGATGATTTTTAATCGTTCACGCAGGAATTTTTCATCGTTGTCCTTTTCCGCTCCATAATTGTTCCCGGAAATGGTTTCCCCTGATTCATCAATGATAATGGTAGGGGCACGATTAGCGGCAATGATACTGAAGAACATCTCATAATCCAAGCCGGCACTGAAGCCGGGATAAATGGCATCCAAGGAGTCCGTATATGACATATACTCCAATGCCATCTTGTAATTGCTGATCTTGGTTTTTTCGTCTTCAGCGACGTTCCGGACCAAGTAGTAGGAATAAATCACGGAGGTTGCCACTATAAGAAGGGCGGCAATACCCAGTAATAATTTCCATCGGTTGTTTTGCTTGTAGATATCCACCAAGCGAAAATACAGGTTTTACGGATTTACCAAAGTATGAAAACAGTATTCCACTATCTTCGTACCTATTGAACGATAAAAGCCCGTCTAATCATTTGAAGTCCGTTTTTTTGACATATCGTAAATCCACGGTCCATTGTTCCCGTTTCGGGACAGGGGAGAAGCTGTTGTTGGTATTTCATGGTTACGGTGAACGGGCTGCCGCTTTTGTGCCTTTGGCAAAAAAATTAGGGGATAAGTATACGGTGTACGCCATGGATTTGCCGGGGCACGGGAAAACGGTTTGGAAAAGCCGTAAAATCGAGAGCGAGGATTTTCAAGGTATCGTTTCCGCAATATTGGAACACGAGGGCAAGGATGCGTTCTCGGTTTTGGGTTTTAGTTACGGCGCCCGTGTTTGCCTGTTACTTGCGGAAGCATTCCCGGATAAATTGAAGGAGGTTTTCCTTGCTGCTCCGGATGGTATTTCGGTTTCGGGGCTATACCGCATTGTACAAGTGGTTCCGGATTTGGTGAAGCGTTTTTGTTTTTGGTTTCTTGTCAATAAGAAGACGGCAAAGATTGCGCTCTTGCTTCATCGCAGGGGATGGTTGAATCACCATAATTATCGTTTTGCGGAAATGAATTTTTGCCAAAGACGGCGTCGGCGTCGACTTTTCATTTATTGGATGTCCTTGGATAATTTACAGCCGGATTGGTTGAAGGCTCGACGTATTATCGCGGAAAGAGGGATTAAACTTAAGGTTATTCTTGCTACGAATGATGAGGTTATTCCTACTATTGCGGGCCGGAAATTAACGGAGGGCGTAGATGGTGCTGAGGTGTTTTTTATCGCGGGGAATCATAGGCAGTTGAGGCGGGCGTTTATTCAAAGGGCGGAGCGGTATTTTTAATAGTCGATCGGTGGTGCAACCACCGACCATCGCAACCACCGACCACCGCTATTGCATATCAAAAGGATTTAGGAATCTAATTTTGAGTTTGTGGATTAATGATGATTTATGATTTTTCGGGAATTCTTTCCAATCAATTAAAATAAGACTTGCTACGTAGCGGACTCTCCAATTGGAATCGGATTTTAGCATTTGCTTTATCTTTTGAATAAGGTTGGAATGTTTTTCTTTTATATTCTCCGTTATCCAATCTCCTAGGTACCAAATCGCCTTAAAGCGAAGTGCCGGTTTTTCATGATTCAGGTATGAGCCTAATAATTGTATGATTTCATCTTGTGTTTTTACGTTTTCCTTTTCGGGATAACATAATTCCTCAAGACTTTCCAAAACTTCAAAAGGGGAGGGGGATTGACTAGCTGCTTGAAATCCCCTTTCAAATTCTTCTAGGTATAGGTCAGACCATTTGTGGGTGTTTTTTGAAATTGCTTCATAAATTACACCAATACCGGAAAGGTTTTTTTGCTCAAAAAGTGCCCTGAATTCCGCTTTGAAATCCTCTACGGTTTGTACCTCGGAATATTGACGGACTTCTTCAATAATACGAAGTTGTTCCTCTTCGGTTTTACCGTCAAAGAATTGAATGATTTCTGCTTGCTTATCGGATAGGTTTTTCATTGTGGTGGCTAAGGTAAGGAATAAGTTTTCCCCGACATGAATGTCGGGGCTTTGTGTGCTGCGGTCGTGCCGACCTTGTTTTTGAAACGATGAATTGTATGTAATCCTCTTAATTTTACGGTTACCACTATTGCATATCAAAAGGATTTAGGAATCTAATTTTGAGTTTGTGGATTAATGAT
>JAHDDF010000489.1 GCA_020629475.1 Saprospiraceae bacterium | reverse complement strand
GAATACTTTCTCAATTATGGCACGAGCTTCAATTGCCGACAACCTTGATGGCAATCCTGTTCCGAAAGATGGTGACATATATGGCAAACCGGAAGTCTCCAAGGTAAAGGGATTCTGCAATTCCTCTTGAAACCCTATATCCGTCACGGGTGGTTTTGCTTCCGCTCCCGAGCAGGAAACCAAGTACAAACCCAAGGAGGAAAATATACCCGCTCCCACCAAAGCGTTTACCAAACGGTGCTTGAAGGGATACGCCATTAATTCAGGTGAATCGATGGGATTTCCTTGGTCGAAGGAAGGATACTTCGGAACCTTGTATTTATTTACGGCTTGTACTTTTATCTTTTTCATAATAGATTTTTGAAATGGCTTCTAATAACCTTGTTGCGTTTTTGCCCATTTAATAAAAACCCGCACTTGTTTTTCTAATTCGATAAGTGCTTCGCCTCCTTTATTATATTCATCCAATTGCGCTTGATACTTTGTTTTCTCTTCCTCCGTTTCAGCAAATTCTATTAAACTTTGCATTGCCCAAGGATAACCCAAACTTTCAGCCCTGGCAAATCGAGGATCCCACTTACTGATCAGTGCTACCGGATGCTTTTCTTTTTGCATGGTAATAAATTCGTCCAGCCCTAGGTTTTGATCATTAATGGGATGATATAAAGATTCGTAAAGCTGAACTTTTTCTTGTGGCAACTTCGTTTTTTCAACCTTCCGGAAGGTATTCATAGCTTCTTTCGGAAAGCCATCAATGTGATTCATCGGAAAATAAAAATCCTTTAATTGTTCCAGTTCGAACACCCTTGCCCAATCATTCATTTCCTCAGATGAACTTGCGTTAACCGCCTCAGCGGATGAACCCGTTGAAACATAACCGGAATCAATTCCCTTGTAATATTCCAAGAAACATGCCCGTACACGAACCAATTGTTGTAATGCGACCCGCTTCTCCTCATCATCTTCCATCTCCCCAATCCGCCATATCCCATTAACGATATCTTCCCGCTCCCAATTCTTGAATTCCTGCTTTAATCTTTGAAGAAAAGCAACATCCCTAACTGAAGGAGTCCGGTATTTTCTTGTCTCATAATTTAATAAAGCATTAGGTTCCAAATTAGAACCGTCAATCCAAACATATCCAATACCTGTTTCCGGGTCCATACCATCAAGCACCAAACTAATGCCGTCTTTTAGGTATTTTACCTTGATTTGCGGCTGTAAGCCTTCCTCTTCAAAAATCCTTTGGATGGTTTTTCTTGCCTTTTCCGATTCGAGCCTTGCCGGCAATCCCGTACCGAAGCTCGGTGCCATGTAGGGAAGCCCGGCGTCTTTCAACGTGAAGGGATTCTCTACATCAATATGGGTAATAGGAGTATTGCTTAAAGGCTTCCCTTCAGCTGAAGTACAGGATACGAGATAGAAACCCAAGGAGGAAAATATACCCGCTCCCACCAAAGCATTCACCAAACGGTACTTGAAAGGATACGCCATTAACTCAGGTGAATCAATGGGGTTTCCTTCCTTGGAGCAAGGGTATTTGGGAACTTTGTATTTTCTTACGGGACGTACTTTGATTTCTTTCATTTCCGCATCATTAGGCATTTGTAATTTCCAAGTGCGCTATTACCGGGTACAAGGGGTTGTATTGCTTATGGATGAATAAGCGATTCCTTTGTTTCCAAAGACGGTTCGCTAATTTATCCGCGATGGGCATAATCATTCTTTCGTATTCACATACCACGGGACTAGCCTCTTCGATGCTACCCGTATCCGCGTAATTGATACAAGCGCACCAAGAACTACAACGACTATTCAAGGCACAACCGGAACATTCCTCTTTTTCCTTCTCGGAATGGTGTAGGAAATAATGGCGGGATTGCTCACTAAACCCTTCGTTTACGTGCCCTATCATAAATTGGGGTAAACCTTCCGTCGTTACGAATTGAATACAAGGATATAATTCGCCGTTAGGCGCAATAGCGAACTGCCTGTGTCCTAGCATGCATCTTTCCTCCGCTTCAATAGGTTTGAGGGTACGGGTTTGTATCCTTTCATCAAAACAAGAAAGGTAAAATCGCTCTTGTGCCTTAATTTTTGTTTCGTACCACTTGGACAACCGTTTCAATGCGGGCCCAAAAGCATCAAAATGCTTGCGCTCCCAAGTAGCGGAATAATCCAAGGTTATGGTTATGAACCTGAAACCCAAATCAAAAATATAATCCACGGATTCATCCACCTGAGCTGCGGATTTAGGAGTCAACACACAGGTAACGTTGGCGCAAGGGTTCACCTTCAATAAACGATATGCAGCTTTTTCCACCTTTCTAGCGCTTCCATTGCCTCCGGCGTCCGGTCTTTGGGTATTTTGTATTTCAGGTGTTCCATCGATACTCAAGGAAATAAACACTTTCCTTTTCATGAGCTCCGATAAAACCGCATCCGTCAGCAGTAATCCGTTGGTGCTCATTTTGAAGGAGACCCCTAGGTCTTCCTTTTCTTGGATAAACCTGTCAGCTACATAAAAGAGCAAGTCTTTTTCCAAAAGCGGTTCCCCACCGAAGAAAACCACGTCTACCTGTTTGATGCCTTCCCGCTTGGCTTCCGCCAACACGAAATCCACGCCCTTATCCGCTGTTTCCTTGGACATGGGAATATGTAATTTTTCACCGGTATAGCAATAGGTACATCGAAGGTTACAATGATGGGTTAGGTGAAAGGAAACGGAAATGGTGTTGGGCGCACAAGACATTTTCTTGGTGTTTTTTATAACGGTTACTTCTAAGATGTAATTCTTGGGGGTTTCGTTGTTTGGGTTTTTAATTTTAACGAGGGATTTTTGGAAAGGTACAATTTAGGTAAGGGATGTAATCGTAGGGGACGGGTTTGTAGGGTATGGGTTCGTAGGGCTTTGCCCTACGCTAGGGAATAACCGGTCGTTCCGACCTCTGACCCCAAGGAATTAATCCCAAACATATCTCTCATCATATTCCATCCCATAATAGTCATAAAACGC
>JAHDDF010000488.1 GCA_020629475.1 Saprospiraceae bacterium | reverse complement strand
ATAGTTCCCTGTCTCGCCTTGGTTCATCCAAAGGTTGGAGGCTTCCGGTCCTGCTACATTTGAAACGATATCCGGAAATCCATCATCATTAATATCACCGATAGCGTGGGAGTATGAGGTGAAGCTATCCGTTTCCATGCCTTGGACCTCTTCCATGAATGACACTCCTTCGATATTTTCATAAAATACGTTTGGCGGACTGATGTAGGAAGGACGCATGGCGGAAACGTAAAGGTCTTCGTCCGTGTCATTGTCGGCATCAAAAAAACTAGCCGCCCAGCCTATGCCGTTGAAGAGGGTGCCGGTTTCTTCCGCCTTGTCCAAGAAGTTTAGGTCTCCTTGGTTTTGTAGGAGGGCATTTCCTTCAGGCGTATTGGTAATATAAAGGTCTAAGTCACCGTCTTTATCATAATCGCCTTGGGCTATTCCCATGGCATTCATTTCCCAACCCGGTTCGTTTTCCACGCTATAATCCATGAAGGTTCCTTCTTGATTTACGAGGAGGGTGTTCCCTGTGGTCTTATCGTTGGCGGTAAAGATATCCGGCCATTTATCTTGGTTGGCATCAAAGAAAATGGAGAAGAAGGGGGCTTTTGCCGGATCGGAAGTACCTGAAATTTGAGAGATGTCGGTAAAGGTGCCATCGCCATTATTTCTGAAGAGATAGTTTCTGTTGTTGGAATTGGGTAATGATTTATAACCGAAGTACAGATCCAAATCCCCGTCACGGTCGATGTCCGCGAAAACCGCCCCGAAGGTAGGGATGACATTAAATGGAAGCCCTGCTTGGAAGGTTACGTCCGTCAGGTTTAGGTTACCGTCGTTTTGATAGAGGAAATTTCCGGCGTTTATGGTGGCGAAGTAAAGGTCTTTGTCTCCGTCATTGTCATAATCCACCCAAAGGATTTGCTTGACTTCATCGGTGTTGGAAAAGGGTAGGGGAACGGCTTCAAAGGAAGTACCCGTGTTTCTGTATAATTCGATTTCTCGACCTTCCTCCGTGGCTAGGGTAAGGTCGTCCAGTCCATCATTATTAAAATCCGCTAAACTGGTTCCGCCGCCGGCAAAACCATCGCCGTAGGTATGGTTGATGTTCCATTGTTGCGCTTGGTCTTGGAAATGAACTTGGGCTTTTCCTAGGATACAGAGGAAAAGGAACGGAAAGAGGATTATTTTTCTGACAATGTGCATGATATACCCAAATCAAAATGGTTTGGGACTTTTTGTCTTGTCCTTTTGCCCTTTCTCATCGTTAATATCCCGAAAGCTTTCGGGGGCACCTGTATTTTTTGCCTTGATAAAGAACAAAATGACGTTTTCAAATTTTTCCCAAACCAAAGTGGTTTGGGAAAAAAGCCCGGGCACCGAGGTGTTTTTGGACCCCCTGAAGACATGGTTAAGGATCGGAGGAACGGATTGGTAATCCCCTTGTTCCCGAAGGAAACCGGACAAGTCAACGGTTGAGGCCCGCCCTACTCGTCCCATACACTCCCCTAATATGATAAGTGTTGGACCAAAACTTATGGTACCCGGGTGGGACAAAGGTAAGGTATCGGCGTTGATGGTGCAACCATCAACTATCGCAACCACTGAGAATCATTGACCATAAGTATAGTAGGGAAGCCATCAAATAATTTTAGAAAAATTCCCCGAAAAATTGCTTGCCGGTTCTAGGGGAATATTCTATATTTGCAGCCCGTTTGAAATAAAACAGTTTTAAAAGAAGAATTACGTATGCTAATTATTGAAGTAAAAGACGGCGAATCCATTGACAGGGCGTTGAAGCGTTACAAGCGTAAACACCAAAGTACCAAGTTGATGCGTCAGTTGCGTCGTCGTAAGCACTTTACCAAGCCTTCCGTTGAAAGAAGGACTGAAGTATTGAAGGCTTCTTACATTAACGCGAAGTACCGTCAGGACTAAGATATAATATCCTCTTTCGGGAGGATTACCTGTGATGTCGTCTAACCGCAGGCGATAAAAAAAGTCCTTCTCTTGTAAAAGAGAAGGACATTGCTATTTGTAGACTTTAGGTATTTCCTAAGGTCTATTTTCTTTTTGCGATAAAGCGGTAAATGACCAAAAGGAGCATGGCACCGATTACTGCGGATATAATTCCTTTTAAGCCCCAATCCCCGAATTCACTGTCTCCCAAAATTGGCAGAAAAGAGGATACGTAGGAGCCAAGGTAAGAACCGCCGATTCCCAAAATAATGGTCATAATCCAACCGCCCGGATCCCTGCCCGGCATTAGCATTTTTGCGATACTTCCTGCAAGAAGTCCTAGAAGAGCGAGATACAAGAGTCCCATTTTGATGTTCAAATTTTGATGAAGAATTGGTTTTCCCTTTGAAGTGGTTCAACCGGTAATTCCGTAACAACTTCCGTGTTTTGTTTCCGTTCTTTTCCAATATGCATAATTCAAAGGGGATTTGCCGGGTGAATCGACGAATGGCGGGATTTTTTCTTAATCGGTGGTTCAACCACCGACAATCGGCACCGATAGCGTGAACATTAGGTGGCTTTTTTCAATTTTAGTTTTATGTCTACGCGATATAGGAATAAATATTTTCTTTCAGGGCTGGATTTGGGGATGCAGGTTTTGTTCTTGTTTCCTTGTGTTTTGTTTTCCCTTTATGGCTCGGTAGGGGAGGTAGATACTTTTTCCATGGCTTTCGTGAGCTTGGTCATGGTATTGATTTGGCAAATCGGTTCGGGAATAGGTGGGGTTATTCGTAAAGTGAATTGGAAAGGTTGGTGGTTGATCGGTTTGACTTTTGTTTTTGTCTTTAATGCCTTTGTTCGGGTTCCCTATTTTGCGGTAGTTGCTTTTCCGCTGTTTTCCCTTGGCTTCCTTGTGCAGACCATCCGTGATTTTAGGATGCATCAGTCGCGCGCGGCTTCCGAGCAACTGCGGGAGGATTTGAATGATGTGTTGGATTTTGATGAGGTGGGGTAGAATTAAGTATCGGTCGGTGGTACAACCACCTTGGATCGCAATCACCTTCAATTGCAAGTGTTA
>JAHDDF010000487.1 GCA_020629475.1 Saprospiraceae bacterium | reverse complement strand
CCCCGGCTAATAACTCCTTGAGTCGCTGTTTCTCCGCTTCTAATTTTTTCTTGCGCTCCGCCTCAGCTTTTGCCTTAGCTTCCGCTTTTGCTCTCGCCTCCGCTTCCGCCTTAGCTTTTGCATCCGCTTCTGCTTTTGCCTTGGCTTTCGCCTCGGCTTCTTTCCTTGCCTTTTCCTCCGCTGCTTTTATTGCTGCGTCGGAATTCTCATCGGTTTTTAATTCTTTTTCAGTGGGTTCGGAAGGCTCGGAGGGTTCACTAGGTTCCGTTACGGGCTCTACAGGTTCGGAAGGCTCGTCCACGGGTTCTTCTACCGGTTCCTCTGTCGGTTCGTCCACGGGTTCTTCCGTTGGTTCGTCTACCGGTTCCGCCTCGGCTATTGGATTTTCTTCCTCGTACTCATCAAATCCTCCTTCGGGCACACCTAGGGCAACGGTTACGCTGCCCGCGTCCTCGAAGGGGTCTTCAATATTCTTAAAAATAGGGAACAAGAGAAGCAGGAGGATAAAAATAGTAGAGATAATACCCGTCCAAAACAGGCTTACGCGCCTGTTCCTTCTCTCGTCGGGATTCTCGTATTTCACCATTGCTTTCTCAAGTATATACAACCATACGGGGCAAACCAATTGCCCCGTTTAACATCAATTCGGATCCGTAGCCAAAATAGCACCCATTTTTAAACGCATGGAAGCATCCATTACTTTTACCACGCTTTCAATGGGGACACCTTGGGCGGCAACAATCATAACGGAAGGATTATCTCCCTTCTTCTTTGCGGCATTCCTTTCTTTTCGCAACACCTCATAGAGGCTATTCTTGCTGATTTCCTTGGCATTCACGTACCACTTGTCATTCGGTGTTATGGATACCGGGATGGTAGTAGGCTCCGTTGCCTTGGAACTACTCGTAGGTAATTTCAACTTCAAGGCATTCGGGGAAACCAAGGTAGAGGTTAACATGAAAAATATCAAGAGCAGGAAAATGATGTCCGTCAAGGAGGACATACTAAATTCCGCTGATACCTTATTTCTTCTTTTTACCGACATTTTTTTCCGGTTTTAGGGTTCGGATTAATGTGCGGGCTCTTGGAGCAAATCCACGAATTCAACGGAGGACGCCTCCATCTTAAATACTACCTGGTTTACCTTTGCTACTAGCAGGTTATACCCGATAAATGCCAAGATACCCACGAAAAGACCCAAAGCGGTAGTAATAAGTGCTTGGTAAATCCCCAAAGCCAACTCGGATGCTTCCGGTGACTCCGACATCTTTTGGAATGCCAGAATCATACCCGTAACCGTCCCGAAGAATCCAATCATGGGCGCGGCACCCGCCACGGAAGCAAGGGTAGATAAGTTTTTCTCCAATTTGAAGACCTCCAAATTACCTACGTTTTCAATAGCGGCATTGATATCGTCAAGCGGTTTCCCGATACGCATCAATCCCTTTTCCACCATTCTTGCCACGGGTGTATCCGTACGCTGGCACAAACCACGTGCGGCAGGGATATTGCCCTGCTGAACGTTCATCCGGATCGCGTTCATGAAGTTTTGATCCACTCGTCCCGCCTTGGAAATGGTAAGGAATCGTTCAATGAAGATATACAATCCCAAAATGCTAAGTAAGAGTAGTAATGAGACTATTATAATACCCAATATCCCACCCTCAAGTATAAGGTTAAATAGTGACTGGGCCTTTTCCTCATCCCCGGCGGCATCTTGGAACAATAAAATCGGATATTGCAGCATGGTCAATGATTGGTTTTTTCGTTTAACGAAAGGTTTTGATTGATTATTTCACGCAAGGCGTAATCGGTGCCTAATGTATGATATTTTTTAAAGATATTCCAAGGGATGGGGGGATATATGTCCGTCGATGATGCAACCATCGACTATTGGTGTTACACAATTAGATAGTCGGTGGTTGGACCACCGACTAAAATATTATCCTTAATTTTACCCAAAACCTAGCATATGTTGAAGAACATACAAATTCTACTCCCTTTTTTCGTTTTCACGATATTTTTTTCCGCTTGCAAATCCATCGGTGGTTTTATAACCGAGGACGGGGATTGCTTTGCCCTAACGGCTATTGACGGCGACGGCTTCGATAATTTGCGTTCGGATATCTACATCCTTGAGGAGGTCAAGCAGGTAGACGGGAAAATCAATATGCGTATATCCTCCAATTTCGTTCCCAAGAAGGCTATCCTGTTTTGGAACGGGGCGGTGAAGAAAACCTACATTCCCCAAACTTCGGTGAAGTTGGTGGCTTCCGGTAAAAAATCAGCGGAACCCGTTATTACGGAACTTTGCTTTGATGCCGATAAGCTTTCCGTACACGGCGAAAAGATTAAGGTATATTTTATGGATGATGAAGAGGTGTTGGAAATGGCGTTTTAGGTCGATGGTACAACCATCGACCATCTTGATAGACGGTGGTTGCGATAGTCAGTGGTTGCACCACTGACTTAAAGCACTCGTCAGTCAACTACTCCGCCTGATAAAAATAATTGCTAGAAGTATTGATCGAACGCTTGGAATAAGGATACTCTATATTCACTTCTAATTTCAATTGATTTTCCCCGGATTTCTTTGGCTTTTCACTATAATACCATTTACCATCTTTTCCGGAAGGTAGCGTATCATTCCCTACCATCATGGTAGCATATTTTTCAATGTCCGTAAATACCTTCCCTGCCGCTACCATTATTTCAATACTATCCCCAACGGAATAATAAGGTTTATCATGGTGAACAAACATTTTATAGGTGTGTGGTACATCGTTTAAGGTAGAATATAATTTCCCGTATAAACCAATGGCTGCGTAATTCCTTCGTATTTGAAAGTATTGCATTAATTGCTCTACTGCCGTAAAAACACCAACCTCCTTTTCTTTTTGCATCCTTGAAAAAAGTCTTTGCCAATCCAAAGGTTTAATGGGATTATATTTCACCCCGAACTCCTTGAAAATATCGTATTCTAATGAATCTATTTGCCCCTTCTGAAATTTAAAATTTATAA
>JAHDDF010000486.1 GCA_020629475.1 Saprospiraceae bacterium | reverse complement strand
TTGGAGCGTGCTAGGGATTTTAATCAAAGTAGATTTAATTCCTTTAATAATTTGCATCCTATTTATGTGCAATTATATGAGGAGTTGAAAAATATGGATTTTGAGTCCT
Source organism: Saprospiraceae bacterium (assembly GCA_020629475.1). GTDB lineage: Bacteria > Bacteroidota > Bacteroidia > Chitinophagales > Saprospiraceae > JAHDCE01. The sequence continues at coordinate 2,918 of JAHDDF010000486.1, read as the reverse complement.
ATGAAGAAAAGGCTTTTAATGAGTTAAAAGAATCCATTTCGTGGTGGGTTGATCCTGAGAAAAATAAGGAAGCGAATTTGGAATTATTCTCCGTTTATTTTGAGTATGGATATCCGCTTTTGAAAAATGTGTATGCGGCATCATACGGGATAAACCATTGGAGCCCTTTTTATCCAAGAACCAGTCAAGTGAGTTTTCATTCCGGTGAGGTGTTGTCCGATGTTTTTTACGCCGCTCCGGGTATTACCATGTCGTTTTTAAACCCCTTGAATATTTTAGATGGTTCTAGCCGTCCAAAGGAATTAGAGGATGGGATGTTTGGTTCCCCTCATTTTGAGACGTTATTTAATTTATACTTGTATGAAGGCTATGTAGCGCTCCACGAAGTATTTGCCCGTTTGGATAAGGAAGGGGAATTAGATGCCCTGAAAATGGTGAAGAATTTCATGTTCATAATAGGAGAGCACGATACGGGCGGGGGCTGGCCTTTGTATTTGGTTAGGCGGGAGTAATTCCGTCTTGGAATTATTTTTTCATTCAAGGCGTTGCTGCCTTGAATGAAAAAATATGAACTCACGATTTGCGGTTATTCCCATCCTCAGGGGAACGAGGATTTTTATGTTTCGGAATATATTGATGATCAGGTGCTTGTCCTTGGTGTGATGGACGGTTGTTCCTCAGGGAAGGAGAGCCGTTTTGCTTCCGCTTTAATAGGTAAATTGATAAGGAAAGCGGTTAAGGAGTTGGGCGCTAAATATTTTGTTGAGAAGAAAGTACCTGCCCTTGATATTGTAATTAAAGAAATCATTGAAATTGTTTTTAATGCATTGGATGACATTAAAAACAATTTACATCTTACTACAAATGAATTATTGTCAACCCTGTTGGTTTCCGTTGTTGATGTTGAATTAAAAAATGTAGCATTTACCGTTTTGGGAGATGGTGTCGTGAGCTATAATGGGGCTGTTTTAGAATTTGATCAAGGAGACGCGCCGGATTATTTGGCATATCATTTAGAAAAAGATTTTGAAGAGTGGTATGCGGATAATGTAAATGCTATTGTTCTTGGAAATTGCTCCGACTTTTCTCTGTCATCCGATGGCATTTATTCATTTTTTTCTGTTCATGATATTAATATAGAATCAAGCAGTGAAAATCAATTTTTAAGGACGTTTTTAATCGATGAAATCAAGGAGGAAAAGCCTAAGTATTTTCAAAATAAACTAACCGAAATCGAGGAGGATTTCGGTATGGTTCCTTGGGATGATTTTACCCTGTTAAGGGTGGTTTGGGAATAGGTTTTGCCGGTGTTTTTCCGTATCTTATAATATTGTTTATCCTAAAATTCAAATAAACAAATGGATGTTTTTCTTGGGAATAGACTCTTGGAAGATAGGGTGATGAACGCCTTGGAATGGGCAAAGTATTTAAGGCATCAATTGGATGGGGAAATAGCTCCCTTTCTTTTTGAATGGAGTGGAGAGGATTTAAAAATGCGGATGCTACAAGCCGGTGGTGACCCGGAAGATTTCGCGTATAGCATCGCTAAGGACTCAAATGTGGGGAGTAATCAATTCGTGCTGGGTTATGAAGGGGCTTTAATGAGTCAAGACGGGCATAAACACCCTGCCCTTATCATTAAAGGTTATGACCGAACTATGGAAAAGGGCGTATTTATTGCCCAACCATTTGAAGGTAAAGAAACCGCAGGGGAATTTATTCTAAAAGGAACACCCGTGTTTATGGGGAATCCACCTCTTCCTTTTTCTGTGGATTCCTCCTTGGAACCCAACTATGAAGGAACCTATTCCGGATATTCGAATATGAGTTTGAAAAACGGAGGTAGGGCGGTAATTATGTCTAATCCTCTTCCTGCCGTTGCCGCAACGAATATTAAACATTATATCAGAAGCATGGTTTCCGGTGAAAGTGCCGATTCATTGAACGGTCAATTCGATTTTTCATTGGCACCTACTCTTACGGGAAGCATTGAGTTTTCTAAATATTGCATTCTAGAAGCTATAAAACAGGAACTGGAGGGCTCGTATGTTAAACAATGGGAAGCAAATACCGGGAGCAAGGTAAAGGTAAACGTTAAATACGGGGAGGATTTCTGGCGTAAGGATTTCGAAAGGGACAATGCTTCCGCATCGAATGAACCTGCCCCGTCCTCACCTCCGCCACCCGCTCCACCCAAGGAAGAACACAAACCCGATCCCAAGGAGGAACACAAGGCTTTGGTCAATAAATTCATGCAATTGGACCGTAGGGGATTGGATGCGGAATATAGGCGCATCATCAGCGTTCCCAATGCAAGAACCAATATCAATTCCTTACGGGAAATGACCGCATTAATGGAGGTTTACAAGGCAAAAGGAATTGCCATGCCCGGTGAAGGAGGTGGGCAAAACCAAGGTAAATCGGGGTGCTTGGGTGTGATTTTAATACTCATCGTACTCACGGCGCTTGCCTGTATGTAGCAACGAATTCCTTCCGTTTCGTATCAATAAGGTTATGGAACGAAGGGATATCATTAAAGAAGAAATAGAACAACTCGGCAGGATTTTCGGGAAAATCCTTGCCGAGTTCATGCGCCTTAACCGAAAGGGTGATATCAAGGCGGCTATTGAAATCAGTCAATCCCAATTCAAGGGTCTCTTGGATTGGGATTTGTACGTCTTATTGGAAATGGATGAATCCGAAATGGAAGCTTTTGCCCAAGCAAAAAACCTAGGAGCATCCCACTTGGAGGAATTGTCGGATTATTGTTTAATCCTAGCCAATTCCGAACAAAATCCAAGACAAAAGTCCCTCCATCTAGAACGCGCCCTAAAATGCCTGGAGGTAGCCGATAATATTTCCGAAACCCTTTGCTTCTCCCGCCTTAGAATGAAAAGTAAAATCAAGGAACGGATAAT
>JAHDDF010000485.1 GCA_020629475.1 Saprospiraceae bacterium | reverse complement strand
AAAAAAAAGCTTCCAAAAATAATATTTGACAGCTTTTTTCCTAATTATCAGACAGTAAAGAATTCCTAAAATCTTATGAATCTGTCCTAAGCCAACAATCCCCTCCAAGCGGAAACCAGGGCTTTTTCCTTCATTTCCTCGGAAACTTTTATTCTTCCGCTATTGTGCCAACGGCTAAGTTCCTTTAAAACCCCGATAAGCATTACTACCATTAAATTAGTAGAAAGATCGTTTCTAAAAATACCTTCTTTCTTTCCTTTTCTCAGAAGGCTAACTACAGGTACGACCAAAGCCTGCCGCTCCGCTAACATTTCTTCTTTCACAAATGGGGAGCGGTAATATTGCTCAATGAAAATAACCTCTGCGGGATGGCTGATCATTTCATTAAAATATCCTCGCCAGATATATTCAAAGCCTTGCCTCAAGGTCATGCTCTCTGAATAGTCCTTGAATAATCGTTCGGATGACTCCCTTTTCAATTTCAAGTAAAGGTTATCAATTAACTCCTCCTTATTTTTAAAATAAATGTAAAGCGTTCCGGTAGCGATTCCTGCGGCTTTTGCCACCTTACTCATTTTAATCCCGACTAGTCCTTCCTCCCTCACCAATTTGAGAGTGGCATTAAATATCGCATCAACTTTTGTGGTGTCCTTGATTCTCGCCATTCGTGGGTATCAGATTTTTTGTCCTGAACGTTGGTTCAGTAACGAAACGTGATTCATTAATGTAAGGGGGCAAGACCAATAGTGCGAATAAAAGTTAGAATTTAACACATATGAAGCAAGTACACGGCTTCTAATCCCTCAAGGGGATATTTAGCATTTCCCTTGTTTCATCGATGGATGCAATGGGTCTTCCCATCATATTAGCAAGTTTCACGCCCCATTCCACACATTCCCCATTTGATTTCGCCATTTCCCCGTTGGGTAAGTAGAAATTATCCTCTAAACCTACGCGGAAATTACCGCCCATAGTAGCCGCTACCGCCGCCAATTGCCATTGTTTGCGGCTAATGGCGATGCATTGCCAAACGGCACCTTCGGGTAATTGCTTGATTTGATGAATTAAATTCTCGGGTGTTGCGGGAATTCCCCCTAGGACGCCCATCACCAAACTATAAACGGCATTATCGGGTAAAAGACCCATTTCCCTTAAGGGTACGGCGTTGCGGATATGTCCGGTATCAAAACATTCCATTTCGGGAATCGTGCCCGCGGCATTCATTTGTTCTACGGCGTACATCATGGTATCGAAGGAATTTTCGAATACCCCGTTCCAGTAGAATTGCTTTTTCTTCTTGGAATAAATGGCGTAGTTCATACTCCCCATGTTGAAGGCTGCCATATCAGGCTTTATCGGTCCGATGTGGGCAAGGCGTTGCTCCTTGGTTAAACCGATTGCGCCCGTGGAGTAATTGATGATTACTTTGGGACATCTTTTTCTAACTTCTTCATGGATAGCTTGGAAAACCTCAAGTCTCCAAGAAGGAAAGCCGTCATCCTCCCTAGCGTGAATATGAACGATTGCCGCACCCGCGTCAACGGCGCGTTTTGCTTCTTCGGCAATTTCAACGGGTGTGTATGGGATATGGGGGCAATGGCTTCTGTTGGTCGCGGCTCCGGTAAGTGCCGCCGAGAGGATTAATTTTTTCATGTCGCAAATATACCGAAAGGAAGGACATCAAAAAACGACAAAGAAGGGGTAATATCAGACTCAAAATCAGTTAGGAATTCTCCTTTTCACAGGAATTTTATTTCTTTCGGAAAAATTCAAGGAATGAACCTATATACGAAGGAACAAACGGAATCCTTACACGAGCAAACTTTTGCGTTTACCAATATAGAAATCGAGGACAAGGTAATGACCATAACCCTTGACCGTGCCGCGAAGAAAAATGCCTTGCATCCTCAAATGGTTATTGAGATAGCCTATGCCATGCATCATGCCCATTTTTCCAAGGAGGTTTGGATGTTGGTTTTCAAGGCGAAGGGAAATGTATTTTGTGCCGGCGCGGACCTAAAGGCAATGAGCGGCATGATTGAGGAAAATGATTCTACCGTTCCTGAGCCTACCGGAAACCTTTTGATTGGTGAATTATTCAATAAAATCCATAAGCCGGTTATTTCCGTAGTGGAAGGGAATGTGTATGCGGGCGGATTTCTCATTCTGGCGGGTAGTACTTACGTTATTGCCAATGAGGGTATTAAATTGGGCTTGCCTGAGGTAAAACGTGGCTTATTTCCTTATCAAGTTATGGCTTCCCTCTTGCGGGTTATTCAACCACGTAAGGTGATTGATTGGTGTATCAGGGGCTATAATTTACCCGTGGATACCGCCAAGGAATGGGGCTTGGTTACCCATATGTCAAGCGGGGAAAATTCGGATGAAATACTTGCCGGTTTAATTGCCGAGCTCAAGGAAAATTCTCCTGCGGCAATTCGTTTGGGTTTGGAAGCTTTTGATCATATTATGGCAGCTGAATCGGAGCATGCTTATCTTTCGGAAATGTTGTTTAAGACGATCGGGACGAAGGACGGTCAGGAGGGCTTGATGGCGTTTAGGCAGAAGCGGAAGCCGGAGTGGACAGGGGAATGACAAATGACAAATGACAAATGACAAATGACAAATGACAAATGACAAATGACAAATGAATTTAACTCTTTCACTATTAACTATTAAATCGCTGAGGAAGAATTGAAGAAATATTCTTGGGTATCGAATTTTAAGGCGGAGAATGTGGCTCCGGCTTATTTTGCTTTGACGCAATATAGGAGTCCTACGAGAACGGTTGTGGTATGGCTTATAGTTCTGGGGCTGGTTGGTATTAGTATGCTTTTATTTTACCTTACTATTTCGTCGGATTCCGGTTTATTACAATTGTTGTTTATTACACTTGGGATTATTTTTGGGCTAGCGGGTTGGTTTATTTTTTCTTCATTAATTAAATCAAAACCGCCGCAAAAACTTAACGAAAAATATTACGAGCAATTCGAGGAATGGGAGAAAAAAATGAAGGATAGTCCTAATAGTAAAAATCCG
>JAHDDF010000484.1 GCA_020629475.1 Saprospiraceae bacterium | reverse complement strand
TCTAACGTCTAGCGTCTAATATCTAAAGTCTTAATTTTTATTACGTTGCAAAATTATCCGGCAGCAATACGATTGCTTAGTATAGCAAAAATTAACCCTCCAATAATTCAGTAATGGATTTTACGGAATATATTTTTTTTGTAAAATCAGGGCTTTGGTTATTGATGTAGTTTCTTGAAAACGTTACGTATTTTCCTGAAGTTTTTTGTGAAGTAAAAATGCCTTCCGGTTTTTTTACGCATTGTAATAGTGCTTTAAAAATATCCTTTTTATTTAAAATAACATTCTCCTCTTTTATAATAATATAATCACTTTCTTTCTTGCACGCTTCCCCTAGTTTTATTTCCTCTATTTTGGGTTGTGTTAATTGAATATAAAGCGGTGCCATTGCTTCCCTGACTTGCTGCTTGTTCATGCTGGAAAAATGAATCGCTAGTTTTCCTTTGTACTTATTAATGACCCAAGTTTCCACGTAGCCGATCATCTCTTTTATTTCGGGGCGGCACATCATTTCATAAATCAATACCCTTTGGTTCCTAGGAGGAACATCCGCTTGCGGGCTTGTATGCGCACGGTCTGTCCACTCCTTGAAAAAATCAATGACCGCATCATTGTTTTTCATGATGATGAAGCCCGCATTGGGAAATAGAAATCCTTTTTTGTCCCATGCAATCTGAAGGTTATGAGGGAAGTATAAATATTTTAGTCTGTTGGAGCCATCTTTCTGGAAGAGTAATTGCTTCTTGTCCGTCATGAAGATTTCGTGGATCTCTTCTATGGATAAATCCAGGGAGGTTGGAATGGTGTCCGCATCTACCAAAACCACATATTCAGTTTCCGTGGTTTTTAAGTGTTCCAAAACACACCTGATTTTTGACCAAGCCAAATGGAGGTCATCGTAGTATGGTTTTGAATATAAAGTAAAGCCGTAGCCATGCGCTTCACAATAGGTTTTCCACCCCGCTACGGAAAGTTCCGTATAGGTTTTTAAATTATCGGTGGCAAACATTATGATGTCGATATTTGGCATAGGCAGTGCTTGAGATTAAAGATGTTTGAATTTCTTTAATCGTGGATCTTTAATCTTTTACGATAGGTGGGTAATCCTGCTTGAGGAAAACACCTTCCTTGTGGTAATTTTTACGATATAATTTTGAATAAGAAATAATTCCTCTTAATGCCTCCCGATCCGCTTTTAGTTTTTCTTTACTACGATATTTTTTGAGGAATAAATTCACGAAAAAATACCAAGCCAAAGGGATTAAATGGAAAAACTTTCCTAGGGCGGACATGTCCGGATTGAAGATAACGATTCTAGCCCGGTTGGCTACCCTCAGGTGCGGCGGCTTCTTGGGGATTACACGGTTCTGCCGGTCATGGCGGATTTTGGCGGAATCCGTAATTACGGCAGGAATTTTATAATACCTCAACCTTTGGCAAAGATTGTCGTCTTCCCCGGTGTGGAAAAAGATGGGGTCAAAACCACCGATTTTTTCAATGGCTTCACGGGTCAATAACCAAGCGGCGGCATTCACGAATTTGCTGCGGTACAAACCGTTCCCCAAGGGGCGTTTCAAGGCGCGGCGCATATATATCTTGAAGCGGTAATCGTATTCCTCGCCGGGACCATCATAATGCAAGGGGGAAATTAAACCGAAAGAAGGATTGTCCTTGGCGCAACGTATCAAGTTGCCGATGGTATCCTTTTCCAAGTAAGCATCTTGGTTCAAGAGGAAAACATACTTGCAATCGAATTTTTCGAATGCTTCCGCCATGCCGATATTATTGGCACGACCGAAACCCAAGTTTTTCTCTAGCGGAAGCAGATGAATGCCGTTATCAGGAAGGAGGTCAAGGGTATTGTCGGTGGAGTTGTTATCCACAACGATAATATGCAAGGGATACACGGAATCCAAGCAGGACGCGATGCAGTCCTTAATCCATTTAGCGCCGTTATACGTTGTAATAATAACCGCGCAATCGCTTTTTCGCCGTGTTTCCAATCCTTACCTGTGCTTGACTTGTTGACCTATTCAGGTACAAAAGTAACTACCTTCTTATATTTGCCGCTCAAATCGGGGAAAAAGCCGTTCAAGGCAGTCCATGTTTAAGAAAATCACTTCAAATCCAAGGGTACAAAGCGCCGTGGAATGGTTTAATGCCTTCCGGGAAAGCCGACGCGGGAAACTAACCTTTAAGTTCCTGGGCTATGCCTTCCGCTTCGGTATCCTTGCCTACTTGGTGTACCAACTTACCTTGATTGGCTGGTGGAACGTGATTAAGGCGTTGCCGCTAAACCCCTTGTTCTACATCCTTTTGTTGATCCACTATTTCGTCCTCCCCATTTCGGAGCAGTTCATTTACAGGATGTCCTTGGATTTCTCGTTCTGGCAAGGGTTAAAAATCTTCGTAAAGAAGAAAATCCTGAACACGGATGTTTACGTGTATTCCGGTGAAGCGTATTTCCTTTGGTGGGGACGGAAAAACCTGAAGGAGGATAACAAGTACATCTTCAACGTCGTCAAGGATAACAACATCATTTCCTCCATCTCCTCCACCTTTATGGCGGTGATAATGTTGGTGTGTTTCGCTTACTTCTCCCAGCAAAACCTTACTGGATTATTCTCCATTTCCGAAACCACTTTCCGGTATATCATCATCGGGAGTGCCATTATTTTACCCTTTATCATCTTCCTGTTGCGCCTGATCATTTCCATGCCTTTCGGTATGGCGATGAAGGTTTACGTGATTCACACCATACGGTTCGTATTGGCGTACGCCCTGGAAATAGCCCAGTGGATGGTGGTTCTGCCGGATATCCCGATAGAGGTTTGGTTCGTGTACTCCGGGTCTAAAATGCTGATGAGCCGCTTCCCCATCCCGAGCGTGGATTTGTTGTTTATCGGGGTAAGCGTTGAAATTTCCAAGTACCTCGGAACACCCAATGCTGAAATTACCGCCTTGATGATTGCCGTTCCCGCCGTGAATAAGTTGGTGAACTTTATTTTTTATTCCTTATTGGCGATGTTTGATAAGGAGGA
>JAHDDF010000035.1:9899-18961 GCA_020629475.1 Saprospiraceae bacterium | reverse complement strand
AAGATGTATATAGCGTCCCTAAGACCCATTCCCTTTACGTTAGGAACTAGGTCATCGGAGATTTTTCTTGTTTTTATTGCCAATGTATCCGCGGATGCAAGGGTTACGATCCATTGTCCCGTGCTATCCGTATTGTGCGGAATCCCTACCTCTTTTAAGATGTAGCTGATTTCATCTTTTTGCCCTACGTCAAGGTCAGGGAGCTTGAAAGTTCTCCATGCCGGTGTAGGTCCTTGGTTCAAGGGTGGCTGCATTTCAATTTTGGAAGCGTAAACCTTGTCCGCGATTTCACGGAAAACGGGTCCTGCTACATCACCACCATAATAACTTCCCTGCTTAGGGTCGTTGATGACGATAATACATGAGTATTTCGGGTTTTCCGCCGGGAAATACCCTGCGAAGGAAGCTTGATACTTCATTTTTCCACCCGTCTTGAAACGGTTGTAGTTTACCTGTGCCGTACCTGTTTTTCCGGCAAAGTTGTAAACGCTGGATTTCAGCTTTTTAGCGGTTCCGTTGTCAACTACTTCTTCAAGTAATGATTTAGCTTTTTTGATGGTAGTTGACTTAGCGATTTGCTTGTCGATTACCACGGGTTTGTTTTGGGTAACGGTTTCTCCGTAAGACAGTACCTTATCCAATAGATAAGGCTTCATCATCTTCCCGTCATTGGCAACAGCGTTATAGAAAGTCAGAAGCTGTAGTGCCGTGATTTCCAACTCGTATCCGATGGACATCCAAGGAAGGGTAGTACCCGACCAGGCATCTTCCGTCCTGCTTGGGTCCTTGATATATGGCGCGGCTTCCCCTTCGATTTCGATACCGGTAGGGAGGTCTAGGTTAAAAGCCTTCAGACGGTTGACGAATTTTGCCTTATCGTCCTTATATGAGTCATTTACCAATTTGGCAATTCCCACGTTGGAAGAAATCGCGAAAGCTTTTGAGAAGGTAGTCTCCTCTAAACCGTGATAAGAGGCATCCTCCATGATTTCATCGTAAAAATCATATTTACCCTTGGCTAGAAGCACGGTATCCTCCAAATTGATAAAGCCATCTTCCAATACCGCCATGGCGGAGGCAAGTTTGAAGGTGGAACCCGGTTCCATTTTTGTTCCGATAGCGTGGTTGTAGGTTTCCCACCAGCCGTCGCGGGTTTTCCCTAGGTTGGCAATGGCTTTGACCGCACCGGTTTCAACCTCCATGATAATTGCCGTACCATGCTCTCCGTCATGCTTTTGCAATCCGCGAAGCAATGCTTGTTCCGCTATATCCTGAAGGTTGATATCAATCGTGGTTTGGATGTCTTTCCCGCTTTCCGGGTGTGTTTCCGTGTAATCATCAACAGGAATCCAAATAACACGACCTCCTTCACCACGGATGCGGCGCATGAGTTTTTTCTTGCTTTCGCCTTGTAATACTTCGTTGAATCTTCCTTCCAAACCGATAGAGTCACGCTCACGTAGGTAACCTACGGTACGGTGTGCCAAAATCCCGAAAGGATGCTTACGTTTGGCATTCTTCTCCACGATAAGACCGCCGCTGTATCTTCCTTGGTTGAAAATCGGGAAGGTTCTTAGTCGTTCAAGGTCAAGATGACTAGCATTCTTCTTAATTAATAGGTAGCGGTTCCCTTGTGCGCGGGCATCGACTAGCTTTTGCATATAACCACCGGGGGTATAGGAAGGATCAATATAAGTGGCGATACACCAAGCCAACGAATCCACGTTTTCAGCCCAGATTTTATCCGTAATGTAGTCCGTTCTGGAATCGAAGCGGATATCGTAGTAGGGAAGGGAAGTGGAAAGTAGGCTTCCGTCATCGGAAAGGATGTTACCCCTTTCACCGCCGAACTCCCGCATTTCCGTATGGTATTCCTTGGATTGTTCCAACCAATAGTTTCTCTCGCCAAGGGTTAAATTCTCACCAAGGTTAAGTTCAACGGCAAAATGAGCCGTTTGGAAAACAAGCAAAGTAGCCACAAGGATCAAAATCCCGGTGACTGCATAGATGCGGATCAATATTTCATTCTTGATGTTCATCCGTATCGACTACTGCTCGGTTTCGTTTGGTACAATAATTTTTCTTGGGCGTCTACCTGAATCGGAAAGACCGATTTCCTCGACGCGTTTTGAGACCTCCGTTTGCTTGCTGCTAAACATAAGGTCCGCTTGTGCCGCCATATATTGCCAGCGTAATTCGGAAATTTCACGCTCCAATTGACGGATGGAACGCATCTTGTTCTCCGCGTAGTGGGCATTAGCGATAAAAATGGTCATGAGGAAACCCAGGAACAGGACGTAGGGTAGGTTGCTCAGGATGATAGACGCCAAGGGCGTTCCTAGAGCAGAAAAGTTAACGATGTTCGATTTCCTCTTACGCTTAGCCACGGTTTATTTTTTTTCCGCGATTCTCAATTTTGCGCTCCTTGCCCTAGGATTTTTTTCAATCTCCTCGGACGTAGGCTCAACGGCCTTTTTGGTAATGATTTTCCATGGACGATCAATATTTCCGTAGAAATCCTTGACCTGCTCGCCTTCCACGTTGCCGGATTTAAAGAAGTTCTTCACCATCCTGTCCTCGAGAGAGTGGTAGGAGATGACGACCATCCGTCCTCCGGGTTTCAACACTTCCAATGATTGTTTGAGTAAATCCTCCAGAACCTCGGTTTCTTGGTTGACCTCAATTCTGAGGGCTTGAAAAACCTGGGCGAGATACTTGTTGCGCTTTCCTCTAACCATAGGGTCGATGACGGAAATCAAATCACCCGTAGTCACGATTTTCCTTAAGTCACGTTCGGAGATGATGCGATCCGCCAAGGAAATGGCGTTCCGTACTTCACCGAAGCGACTTAGGATGCTGACCAGTTCATCTTTTCCGTAGGAATTGATGATGTCAGCAGCGCTTTTTCCGGCTCCTTGGTTCATCCTCATGTCCAGCTCCGCGTCAAAGCGGAAGGAGAAGCCGCGTTCAGCTTCATCGAACTGGTGGGAGGATACCCCTAGATCGGCAAGAATCCCGTCCACTTGCCGCACCCCGTTCAAGCGGAGGTAACGTTTCAAGTGGCGGAAATTAGCCGCTACGAAAACGAAGTTTTGGGCTTGGGGGACATTGGCTTCCGCATCAGGATCCTGATCGAATCCGAAGAGCGTCCCTGAACCATCAAGGGTTTCAAGGATGCCGCGGGAATGTCCGCCGCCGCCGAAAGTTACGTCAACGTAGATTCCGTTTGGATGGAGACCGAGGGCTTCAAGGCACTCGGTCTTCATCACGGGGTCATGATAACTCATGAGCCGATGGTTTTACTCAAATGTCAATGTCTATGCTCCCGGTTACATCGTCAGCCAAGTCGGAGAAATCTTCCGGTTCTTCGTCGCACATCTTTTGATACTCCTCACGCGACCAAATTTCCAAACGATCCCTTACTCCGGCGATGACCAACTCTTTCCCTATACCGGCATATTCCTGAAGGCTTTTCGGCAAGAGTAACCTGTCTGAACCATCAAGGGTAAGTTCGGTAGCACCTCGATAGAAGTAGCGTTGGAACTTCCTTTGTTTGGCGTTGAACATACTTAGGTTATCCAATTTTTCCGTAATGGCATCCCAAGCGACCTTGGGATAGATGGACAAGTGACGTTCAAAGCCTCGGTTGATGACGAATTGGTGACGATCGTCGCCAAGCGCCCGCAGGATTTGCGAGGGCAATCGGAAGCGGTTTTTCGCATCCAGTTTGACGAAATATTCACCTGTTAATCGTTGCACAAAAAATCATTCGTTGCTTATCAGTCACAATATATGCCCATATTTCCAAATGTTCCCACTTTTTCCCACTTTATATCACTCTTTTAACACTTGATTTTGAGCTGATTAAATTTATTGTTTTAAATAAATTATGATTAATACATTGTTTAAAACAAAGTAATGGATTTTGTTTTAAACAATGATGTTTTTATCATTGTTTTGGGATAATACGCAAGGAATTGTAGTAAAAGTTGTGGGAGGAAGTGGGAACTTTAGTGAAAGAGTGAAAGAGTGAAAGAGTGAAAGAGTGAAAGAGTGAAAGAGTGAAAGAGAAGGAAAAGAAAAGCCCTTCGCGGATTGTTCCGCGAAGGGCTTGGATAGTCCCGGAATATGTAAATCCGGTTTATACGTTAACGGCCTCAACCGGGGAAGCTGCCATAATTTCTTCGTTTGCCTTCTTTTCGAATGGTTCGAAGTTGCGTTTAAATTTACCTGCAAGCTCACTTGCCTTGTGATCGTAGGCACTTTTATCTTCCCAAGTATTACGAGGGTTTAAAAGTTCATATGGAACTTTTGGACAAGATTGAGGCACCTCCACCCCGAATACGGGGTGCTTGGCGTAAGCCACGTCATGTAAATCACCGTTTAAGGCAGCGGTAATCATCGCACGGGTATATTTCAGTTTCATACGTGACCCGACGCCGTATTCACCACCGGTCCAACCGGTGTTGACCAGCCAAACGGATGTGTTGTATTTCCTCATTCTTTCACCCAGCATTTCCGCGTACTTAGTAGGATGGAGCGGAAGGAAGGGGGCTCCGAAACAAGCGGAGAATGCCACCTTAGGTTCCTTGATACCTACCTCGGTACCGGCTACCTTCGCCGTGTATCCGGAAATGAAATGGTACATCGCCTGACCGGGGGTAAGCTTGGAAATCGGAGGTAATACCCCGAACGCGTCGCAAGTCAAGAAGAAAATGTTCTTTGGGATTCCCGCTTTGGAAACCGGCAAGGCATTTTCGATATGATGAATAGGGTAGGATACCCTTGTGTTTTGGGTAATGGAAACGTCTTCGAAATCCACCGTTCTCGTTCCTTCGTGGAAGATTACGTTTTCAAGGATGGCGCCATGTTTGATTGCCGCCCAAATCTCAGGCTCTTTTTTAGCGGAGAGGTCGATTGTTTTAGCATAACATCCTCCTTCAAAATTGAAAACGCCCGTATCGGACCAACCATGTTCATCATCACCGATAAGGGGACGATCAGGATCTGCGGAAAGAGTGGTTTTACCTGTACCCGATAAACCAAAGAAAACGGCGGTATCACCATTTTTGCCTTTGTTGGCGGAACAGTGCATGGATAAAACGTTACGCTCTACGGGTAGGATGAAATTCAAAACGGAGAAGATACCTTTCTTGATTTCACCGGTATAACCCGTGCCACCGATAATGATTCTCTTTTTGGTGAAATTAACGATGGCAAAATTTGATTGGCGTGTTCCGTCAATTTCAGGATCCGCCAAAAAACCGGGTGCGCATAAAATGGTCCAGTCCGGATTTACGGACATCAATTCCTCCTTGGAGGGGCGCAGGAACATGTTATGTAGAAACTGGCTACTCCAAGGGTATTCCGCGATGAGCCTGACGTTAAGGCGATAGGTTTCATCAGCGCAAGCGTAACCATCTTTTACATAAGCCTCCTTGCCGGAGAAATACGCTTTTACCTTTTCCTCGAGTGCATCAAAAGCCTCTGAAGAGAAAGGTTTGTTAATGGCACCCCAGTCAACGGTATCGGTGGTAATGTCATCTTTTACGATGAAACGATCCTCGGGGGAACGACCCGTGAATTTCCCGGTTTCGATGCGGATGGCTCCGGAATCAGCGAGAACGCCCATTCCTTTTTTTATGGAGTGTTCCACTAATTCCTCCGGCGTGAGGTTCCAATACTGAACGGAAGTTCCGTGAACCCCTAAATCCTCTAATTTGGCATTTGGGTTCTTGATTCCAATAATTTCGCTCATTTGATAGCGGTTTTACTTGGTTTTAGACCGGGTTGAGAATCGGTCTGATGGACAACTGGTTAGGTGTTGTAATTTCCCTTGGCAATGGGAATAAAGCACAAAGGTACGGTTTCCTTGTGGATCACTCCTAGGAAAGGTAGGTTAAATTGATGTGAAAAGGTGACAGTGGATTTTATTAGCTAGAAATCGTCCTTGAAATGGAACTGTAAATCCGGGTAGTTTTCTTGGACGGTTCTTAACTGCCAAGCTGATTCCGCCATAAATACCGTGTGCCCGTATTTATCCGTAGCAATATCCCGTTTTCTTCTTTTTTCAAAATCCTTGAATTGTTCGTCATCCGTATAGGTGACCCAACAAGCCTTATGCAAGTTAACAGGCTGATATTCAACCTTGGCACCATACTCATGCTCCAAGCGGTACTGGATTACCTCGAACTGCAGTGCACCAACCGTACCGATGATTTTCGTGCCACCGAATTCCTTAACGAACATTTGGGCAACACCCTCGTCCATGAGCTGGGAAAGACCTTTAGCGAGCTGCTTGGCTTTCATGGGATCCGCATTATGGACGATCCGGAACATTTCAGGGGAGAAACTCGGAATTCCCTTGAAATGTAACGTTTCCCCTTCTGTTAATGTATCGCCGATTTTGAAATTCCCGGAATCATATAAACCAACGATATCCCCGGGATAGGCACTATCCACCACCTCTTTCTTGGAAGCCATGAAGGTAGTAGGATTGGAGAACTTCATCTTTTTGGCGTTCCTGACGTGGAAGTAATTGGTATTCCGTTTAAACATTCCGGAACAAACACGGACGAAAGCAATCCTATCCCTGTGTTTGGGATCCATGTTGGCATGAATCTTAAACACGAAGCCCGTAAATTTTTCCTCCGTCGGAACAACGACCCTTTCTTCCGTTTCCCTAGGTTTTGGGGTGGGGGCGATTTTGATGAAGCAATCCAGAAGTTCCTTTACACCGAAGTTATTAATGGCTGAACCAAAGAAAACCGGGTTTAAATCCCCGTTGGCGTAAGCCTCTAAATCAAATTCAGGATATACCTCCTCGATCATATTGGTTTCCTCCCTAAGTTCCTCGGCAGCTTCTTCCCCTACAAGTTTTTCAAGGCGGTCGTCATCCAAATCCGTGATTTCAACCACGTCCTCGTTTTCATCCCTTTTGCCGTGGGGATTAAAAAGAACCATTTTCTTTTCGGAAATATCGTAAACGCCCTTGAAGCGCTGTCCCATACCAATCGGCCAAGACATGGGGCAAGCCGTGAGCCCTAGCTTCTGTTCGATTTCATCCAATAAATCAAAACTTTCCTTCCCCTCACGGTCCATCTTATTGATAAAAACGATCATGGGGGTTTTGCGCATTCGGCAAACCTCCACCAGTTTTTCCGTTTGGGACTCCACACCATTCGCCACGTCAATTACAACGATTGCGGAATCCACTGCGGTTAAAGTACGGAAGGTATCCTCTTGGAAATCCTTGTGACCCGGGGTGTCGAGGATGTTAATTTGTTTCCCTTTGTATTCAAAACCCATTACGGAGGTAGCGACGGAGATACCCCTTTGCCTTTCTATCTCCATAAAATCCGAAGTGGCGCTCTTCTTAATCTTGTTGGATTTTACCGCACCCGCGGTTTGAATAGCACCACCAAAGAGAAGTAACTTCTCAGTAAGGGTGGTCTTTCCTGCATCCGGGTGGGATACGATACCGAATGTTTTTCGCCTTTTTATCTCTTCCGTGAAACCCATTAATGGAATTTAATTTTAATTTGCGGTGCAAAAGTACGGGAATCATCCATAAACAAGAGGGAGAATTTAGATATTGCGGATCCGGAATCGAGATCCGGGCAACCTTGCTTTTTGAAAACCGATAAATCATGTTAGAACTCGCTTCCATTATTGTCCTTGGAATCCTGGCACAATACCTGGCTTGGAGGACGCGTGTACCCGCTATCCTTCCGCTTATTATCATTGGTCTTTTGGTAGGGCCCGTTTCCACTTATTTTATGGAGGACGGATCAAAATTCATTGAACCTATATATAATGGTAGTAAGGGCTTGTTTCCGGGAAAGGGTCTTTTTTATTTTGTTTCCCTATCTATTGGGGTAATTCTTTTTGAAGGAGGGCTTACGCTGAAATTGAAAGAAATCCGGGATATCGGTGCCGCCATTTACCGTTTGATTTCCGTTGGCTCCTTGGTGACCTTCTTCGGGGCCGGGCTTGCGGCATATTATATCATGGGAATGAGCGTGCCATTAGCGCTTCTTTTCTCTTCCTTGATTATCGTTACAGGACCTACGGTGATTGCACCGATTTTGCGAAACGTTCCTTTGACCAAGAACGTATCTACCGTATTAAAGTGGGAGGGAATCCTCATTGATCCTATAGGCGCCTTGGCGGCGGTACTGGTATTCGAGTTTATCCGTTCAGGCGGAGCGCATGATTTTACCATGCATGCCTTGGGGGAATTTGTAAAAATCGTAGCGATAGGAACAGCATTCGGTTTTGTTGCCGCGCATGGATTAGCCTGGATGATCCGTAGAAACTTGATTCCGCACTACCTGCTCAACGTTTTCGTGTTGGCATTGGTGATAGGGGTTTTCGCCGGTTCCGATTTGGTGGCGCACGAATCCGGTCTGCTTTCCGTAGTAATTATGGGAATGGTATTGGGTAATCTTGACGTACCTCACCTTAAAGAGATATTGGATTTCAAGGAATCCTTGAGTGTCCTTTTGATAAGTATTTTATTTATCCTGCTTTCCGCCAATATTAATATTGAACAATTGGAATTGTTGATGGATCCAAGACCTTGGGCATTATTTGCCGTAGTGGTTTTCTTGGTTCGTCCAATAGGCGTATTCTTAAGTACGATAAACACGGGATTAAGCGGACCCGAAAAAGCTTTTGTTTCTTGGGTTGGGCCAAGGGGTATCGTAGCTGCGGGTATTGCTTCTTTGTTTGGTCTCCAATTAACGCAAGATGGTGTTTCGGGCGCGGAACTTATTACGCCTTTAGTTTTCATGATTGTGTTGGGAACCGTTTTGTTGAATGCGACAACGGCACGTTTGGTAGCGAAGCTCCTTGGGGTAATCAAGGATGCATCAGAGGGTATTCTTATCGTTGGTTCGCATCAGGCGGCGCGTCTTATCGGTAAGTTCCTAAAGGATAGCGGAAAACACGTTGTCCTTGTGGATAGGAATGACGGTAATATTGCCAAGGCGAAGGACATGGGGCTAAACGGTATTTCCGCTGATATTTATGGTGAAGCACTAGGGGAGAACTTCGAGCTT
>JAHDDF010000035.1:0-9799 GCA_020629475.1 Saprospiraceae bacterium | reverse complement strand
ATAATGAAATATCTCCCGTTCCCAAGGATATTTCTGAAATTCATTTTGATGAAGGGATGGAATTGATTTACTTGGGTAAAGAGGTGGAATTCGGTTAGGAAAACCACTACAATAGTAAAGGGGATGATAGCACCGCTATCATCCCCTTTATCTTTATAGACAAAAACACCTTATTAGTTGGCATCCTTATATTTATCAATCGCCTCCTCGGCAAGTTCCAAAAACTTGGAATGATACGCCGCCTGATTATGTCTTACCAACTCATTTCCCCTAGTATCCAAGAAAACGAGGGTAGGATAGTTATATACGTTAAAAATGGTAGCGAGTGGTGCGCCTTTTTCGGTTTCGCAATCCACCTTATAGGAAACGAAGTTTTGATTTACGAAGGAAGCAAGATTCCTATCGGTAAAGACATCCTCGTCCATCATTTTACATGGCGTACACCAAGTGGTGTAAAAATCCACAAAAACGGGTTTATTCTCCCGCTTCGCGATTTCAAGAACGGCACTTAAAGAATTGGAATTTTGGAAATTAACCAAGCTTTTGGGACCGGATTGACCCGTATTTCCTTTAGGAGGAGTATTTCCCGTCGTTTCCTTTCCCCCTTTGCAAGATATGATACAAAGAAGCGGGATGAGTAGTAGTATATAAATAGTACGTTTCACGATTGATACCTTTTTAACAGTTTAACGCTAATGTGTTGGATTGGGTATAAAAAAACTGCAAAATTTTCGCCAAAACTTTCATAATTTCCATGAAAACTGCATTTTCGGCGAAAGTATGGTGAAAAATACAAATGTCTTTAAGGCGATGTTCTTATCCTTAAAAGCACCATAGGCATTTTTCCTGTTACAAAGATAATTACCTTATCAATCGAATTACGTTTAAAATCAACAATATGAAAAGAAGAATTATTTACACTCTAATTGTTTTATCTACAGGAGCATTTTTATGGATGAGTAACTCCGGAGGTCGGGCAACCGTTGCCGGTGAAGGAAACACGGGAGCTCCGGGAGAAAACGGTACCACCTGTGCTACTTGCCATAGTTCAGGTGGAGGAACCGTTACCTTATCCATTGAGGTTTTGGATGCTTCGGGTGAAGCGGTAAGCGATTACCGCCCCGGAGAAACGCATACCGTAACCGTTTCCTTAAGTTCAAGTGGCTCTCCTTCCGCTTACGGATTCCAAGCGGTAGCATTATTGAATTCCAATGATAGCAACGCCGGTTCCATTACATCAGGTTCCAATTCTCAAACGGGAACGGTAAATAGCAGAACCTATGTTGAACAGGCCGGACCAAGCTCTTCCTCGGATTTTTCCTTTACTTGGACAGCACCTGCTGCCGGTTCCGGTAGCGTTACATTTTATGCTTCCGGAAATGCGGTCGACGGAGACGGTTCCACCGGAGGAGACGGAGCGGACGTGAGTTTTGTAACGCTGAATGAAGGTTTCAATACCTCCCTTACGGAGTTGGAAAACGAAGCAGGCTTCTCCATTTTCCCTAATCCGGTTCAAGGTGATTTGAACGTTCGTCCGGCAGAAGGAACATCGGGGTTGTACCAAGCCATGATTACGGATATGGCAGGACGTCAAATTCGTTCTACAACCGTTGATTTCAATGCGGGAACCGCTACGCTTTCCGTAAGTGATCTTCCTGAAGGAAACTATAATCTTACCATCAATAATGGTGATAAGACAGGGACCTCAAGGTTTATTAAACTATAATTGAATCTCAAGGGATTCGTTAACGTAAACGCCGTTTCCTGTTTGGGAAACGGCGTTTTTGTATTTTTGCGTCAGGAAAACTGATGAAACCAAACGGACATGCTGAAGAAAATTCTTAAATGGACCGGTGGTATTTTGCTTTTGCTTGTTATTGCCCTAGGAGTATTGATCGCCCTCAATTATAAGGCGGATATCCCCCTGGAAGAACTAAAAGCCAAATACGAAACCCCGAACTCGGATTATATTTCCGTCCTCGGTATGGATGTTCATTATTCCGTGGATGGGGAGGGGGATAAACCATTCGTTTTAATTCACGGGACGGGTGCTTCCCTTAATACATGGGATGCTTGGGTAAAGGAATTAGGAAGCGATTTTAAAATTTATCGCTTCGATGTACCCGGGTTCGGGCTTACGGGACCCAATCCTGAAAAACGGTACGACCTCGCCTTTTACAATGTTTTTATGGAATCCTTAATGGATAAATTAAGGTTGAAAAATTTCCACATCGCCGGAAATTCGTTTGGAGGATTCCTAGCTTGGAATTATACCTTGAGACATCCCGAAAGAGTGGATAAAATGGTCTTATTAGACGCGAGCGGGTACCCGGAAAAGGATAAGGAACTCCCCATTGGTTTCCGCTTGGCAAAGCATAAGCAGTTATCCAAGATTTTAGAAAAGGTTACCCCACGTTCAATTGTCGAAAAAACAACCCTTGCGGCATACGAGAATGATGAATTGGTTTCCGAGGAAATCAAGGATAGATATTTTGAATTACTCCTGCGTAAAGGAAACCGTGAGGCAATCATGGGGCGTATGCAGCAAATCAATAATGATAACTATTTCAAGATTAAAAACATCAAAGTCCCGACTCTCATCCTATGGGGTGATAAGGACGAGTTAGTCCCCGTTTCGCATGCCTATCGTTTCCATAAGGATATTCAAGGCTCCGATCTTGTAGTTTACGAGAATATCGGGCATGTTCCAATGGAGGAAATCCCGGAGCAATCCGCGAAGGATACCCGTGAGTTTTTATCCGTAATTACCGCCGAAAAGTAGAGGTATCGTTTAGTAAATGGATTTGATTTTCTTAAGTAGCTTCATCATCCTGAGGTTGAAGGCGGGATTGACATGAAAGTACCTTCCATTAACGCTCAACCATTCTCCTTCCCTTTTTATCTCTTGCAGGTTATCGTAATAAACCCTTTGGGATTTATTGAAGTGCGCCTTCCAATAGATGCCCCTTTCCGTCATGGCAAAACCCTCCTTGCCTGAGCCGAATACCGTTTGGTCGCAAATGATATATACCATTTCCTTTTTATCGGCATAGAGGTAAGAATCTCCCGCATTTTTAAGTTTGTGGGGCGGCATTTTAAGGAAATCCGTGTAGAAACGTTCTGATTTTTCACCGTCTATTTGAAGATAGTCATGGATCATGGCGCCCATGTCCAAATTCCCCTTGGTTACGTTCTCGTATTTTAAACTGGCTTCAGGAACATTGAATACGTTCAAATCCCTGCAATGAAGCACGATGAAATGCTCCGTTAGATTTTCGAAATTCCTTCCTAGTAACTCGTCCGTTTGCGCTTCGGCGGAGCCACCGCTTGAAGCAAAGAATTCACGTATTTCGTCGGCAAGTTGTCCGGCTTTTATATTGAATCGGTTTTCAAAACCTGATTCATAAAACCGGTCTATGTATTGGGTATATTTTGAGGCATCTTGCTCCTCCTCCAAGCGTTTTTTGATGAACGCGAAAAAATGCTTCCCGATTTGTTCTTCCAATTTGATGGTGCCATTGGGGTTTACCGGGTACTTTGCCTTGAAATCCGTTGCTTTACCGTAGGATGTTTTCATGCTTAAGGCACAGCCGCAATCGCTACAGAATTTGGCGCCGCTGTTATTTAAAGTACCGCAACTCGGGCAAGGAGAGGTGGTGCCGGATACCTTGCTTCCGCATGAATGGCAGAACCGGGCATTTTTTAAAAGGGTAGTATTACAGGAGGGACACTTCATGGTGTTGAGTCCTTGGTTTTCTTTCTAGAATAATTTTCCTTCAGGCAAAATAAGAAATAAACCGAAAGGAACGTTGTTATGTCAATGCCCGAAAATATGCGGATTATATCCCAAAATCAAAAGGGAAATTGAACATTCGTTAAATTCGTCTAAAATTTTGTGGAAATCGGGGTGCTTTTTGCGTCCTATTGAAGGAGAGACCGCTTTTTTAGTGGAGGGATAGAAAAATTCTAGATGAGAGACAAACTTGATATTAGGGTTATCATCATCCTAGCCGGATTGCTAGGGGTGTGTTTAATGTTTTCCTGTAACAATGAACCGGAAGGCAATAGCGACGTAATTCCGAAGGTGGAGGAAACCTCCTCTCCTGAGGAGGCGGCATTGCCGCACGGTAGAAAATTGTCTACGGATCAATCTCTTTCGGCAGAGGATAAGCGCAAGCTTAAGGAAGCGAAGGGTATTGATGTGGATTCTATCGGGATAGATGATTTCGTAGCGCTTTTGAACGAGGCGGATACTTCTTCCCATTTGGTTTTCTTTTGGACACTCGGATGCGAGGAATGCCCCAAGCAGATGGAGCAGATCGGTGCCTTTGCGTCAAAAGCGGAGAACCGGTCCTTGAACCTGGTTTGGATGAATCTTGATTCCAAAGAAAAGGCGGGAAGCGTAACCGCCAAATTTAGGGAATCCGGTCTTTCAGGGAAAGCATTCCGTTTATTGGAGGAGGACCAATCCAGATTACCGGAAATAGATCCTGCTTGGAAAGGGAATGTTCCTGCCTACTATTTTGCGTCAGGTGGAGCGGAAGGTATTCTTTATGATAGACCTTTGGAGCAAGATGAATTGTTTGTCCTGGCGCAACCTTTTACGATTTAATCGTATCAGAATAATGGGTTGGTAAAGAACGAATTTCGTTATATTCGCAACCTAATTCCCGTAAGGGATGTTTATAATAATGTAATTACTTTTTAAGCTTTAAATAAAGAGTCAACATGGCACTTGAATTCACGGACGCAAATTTCCAAGAGGAAGGATTGGATTCCGGAAAATTGGTAGTAGTAGATTTTTGGGCACAATGGTGCGGTCCCTGCCGTAAGGTAGCTCCCATTATGGATGAGCTAGCGGAGGAATACGCTGAAAACGTTGTTGTCGGGAAAATGGATACTGCCGCAAATAAGAAAGTACCCTTTAATTATGGTGTACGTAGTCTTCCCACGGTTGTCCTGGTAAAGGACGGCGAAATCGTTGAGAAAATAGTTGGTGCAAAAACCAAGAAAGCATATCAAGAAGCGATTGAAAAGCACGTTTAACCGTTAAGCGTGTGCTTTTGGATTATAAAAGTCCTTCCCCTCAGGGGAGGGACTTTTTTATGTCCATAAATAGGATAGAAGGGATGTAAAGTGGATTATCTTCTTCCTTGATGGCATTACAAACCCTAATTATATATATTGCCCTTTCAAACTTGAATCCGAATGAGTTTACTCGATGAGCAAAGTGTAAGAAACCTAGGGAATCTGGAGTTACTAGCCAAGCAAGTAGTGGAAGGTTTTATCATTGGTCTACACAAAAGCCCCTTTCATGGTTTTTCCGTTGAATTCGCGGAGCACCGCTTGTACAATCCCGGTGATTCCACAAAAAATATAGACTGGAAGGTATATGCCAGAACGGGTAAACTGTTTACCAAGCGGTACGAGGAAGAAACCAACTTGCGTTGCCAAATCGTAATTGATGGTTCATCCTCCATGTATTTCCCGGAAGTGAACGCCAAATCCAAGGCGAAAATCAATAAGCTACGCTTTTCCGCCCTTTCAGCGGCGGCCTTGATGAACCTTCTTCAAAAACAAAGGGACGCTTTTGGTCTTTCCATTTTTGATGACTCGGTAAATACGCATACCAAGGCGAAGTCAAGTACTTCCCATTACAGGTTATTGTTAACTTACTTGGATAAACTCATCGATAATCCGACACACGATAAGACCACGAACGCCGCACAAGCGCTTCATGAAATCGCGGATAGTACCCATAGGAGGTCCTTGGTCGTAATTTTCTCCGATATGTTCGAGAACGGGGATAATAATGATGATTTATTCGCTGCGCTCCAACACCTCAAGCACAATAAACACGAGGTAGTGCTTTTCCACGTTACGGATAAGAAATTAGAACAGGACTTCGAATTCGAAAACCGTCCTTACATGTTTATAGATATGGAAAGCGGTGAGAAAGTGCGCTTGCAATCCAATCAAGTAAAGGATTATTACAAGGAAAGGATGGGGCAATATATTGATGCCCTAAAAATGAAATGCCTGCAATACCGCATTGATTTCGTGGAAGCGGACGTAAACAACGGCTTCAAGCAAATCCTGCAAGCCTACTTGGTGAAGCGTAGTAAAATGGTGTAAGGCTTATCCTTAATTCCCGAGTTCCAATTGATTTTTTACCAAGTGGAAATAAGCGCCCCGTAAAGCGGTAAGCTCCTCGTGCGTGCCTTGCTCTACTATTTGTCCCTTGTCCAATACGACAATGTTATCCGCGTTTTTTACCGTACTTAAACGGTGCGCCACCACTACCACGGTTCTTCCCCAAAAGAATTCGTTGAGGTTCTCCATGATAATCTTTTCGTTGTGAGCGTCAAGGGCGTTAGTAGCTTCATCAAAAAACAAGTAGTCAGGGTCCTTGTAAACCGCGCGTGCAATTAATAGCCTTTGCTTTTGTCCTTGGGACAAACCAATCCCTTCGTTCCCGATTTTGGTGTTATATCCCAAGGGAAGCCCTTCGATGAATTCTTGGATATTTGCTGCTTTCACGGATTGCATCAACTGCCGTTTATCCACTATCTCGTCACCTAAGCTGATGTTCCTTGCGATGGAGTCCGAAAAGATATAACCATCCTGCATGACCACACCGCACCTTTCACGCCATAAGCGGTTTCGGATATTCGTAAGGTTTAAATCACCGAGACGAACCTCTCCCTCCGTAGCTTGATAGAAGTTGAGCAATATTTTCAGTAAGGTAGTTTTTCCTGAGCCACTGGTTCCCACAATCGCGGTGGTCTTCCGTTCAGGGATAACCAAATTGATATCATTTAAAACCAAGGGTGATTCAGGTCCTGAATACCTAAACGATACGTTCCTTAGTTTTAAATCCCCGGCATCGGGAAGGATATTGATTTTTTCGTCGGCTTCCTCCTCGTCGTCGCGTTCGTGGATTTCCCCTAGGCGCTCCAAGGAGATTTTTGCGTCCTGTCCCAATTGTATGAAGTTCATCATATCATGGATAGGACCGTTTAATTGCCCGATGATGTATTGCACCGCCAACATCATACCCAAGGTCATTTCCCCGTCGATAACCGATTTAGCCGCAATAAAGGAAATGAAGATGTTTTTCAACTCATTCACGAAAACCGCACCCGCTGATTGATACTGCCCAAGCGCCAAGCTCTTTTTACCGATATGGAACAAGGAAGCTTGTATGCCTTCCCATTTCCAACGTTTTTGCCGTTCCGCATTGTGGAGTTTGATCTCCTGCATCCCGGTAATGAGTTCAATCAGTGTATTGTGGTTTTTGGCTTGTTTCTCGAACCGTCTTGCATCCAGTTCCGCCCGTTTTCTTAGGAAAATCAATATCCAAAGGACATATAAAACGGTAGCACCAATGAAGATGTAGAAAATGGTAAGATTATAAAACGCCAAAACAACCCCGAAAATCGCGAAATTCAACAAGGCGAATGCCGTGGAAAGGGTAGTGGAGGTCAGGAAGATTTCAATTCGTTTATGATCCTGGATCCTTTGTAGGATATCCCCGGTCATCTTGATATCGAAGAACTTCAAGGGGAGTTTCATCAGCTTCATCAGGAAATCCGAGATGAGACTAATATTGACCCGCATACCGATATGCAGCAAAATCCAACTCCGTATAAATTCAACCGCCGTGCTTGAGAAAAACAGCATCAATTGTGCGGCAAGGATGATGTAAATGAAGTCGATGTCCCGGTAATCGATACCGTAATCCACGATGGATTGGGTCAAGAACGGGAATATTAATTGAATGATACTTCCTACGATTAGCCCCAAGAACAATTGAAGCAAAAGCTTCTTGTACTTGAAAACGTAGGAGAAAAGGTACCCGAAACCTTTTTTGTCGATTTCTTCTCCTTCCCTTTGGAAAAATTCAGGAGTAGTTTCCAGCATCAGGAGAATACCGTTGGGAACGCCGTCTTCCTCGGTAGACGCCCAATAACGCATAAACTCCTTCTTGGTATAAGTAACCTTACCGATAGCCGGATCGGCAACCCAAACCTTATTTTTTTTGGCTTTATAAACGACAACGAAGTGCTGCTGGTCCCAGTGGGCAATGGCAGGAAGCGGGACTTCTTCCACAAGGGTATCATAATCCAATTGCCCGGCAAGGGTATGGAAACCGATGGATTCCGCCGCATCCGCTATACCGCTAAGGGATACCCCTTCCCGGTCCACGAAGCTGCGCTCGCGGAGGAAATCCAAGGAGTAAAAACGACCGTAATGGCGCGCGATCATGCGTAGGCATGTCGCACCGCAGTCCATTGCGTCGTGTTGTTGGTAAAATTGGAATCCCACTGTTATCGTAAACGGTTATCTCACTATTTATTGGTTTCTCATAGCGTGTTCCCGTTTGAGCGTACTACTCAAGAAATATCGAAGCGCTTTTTCCCTCCGGCGTTCGCATTTCCGTTTTTGAGTCGTAACATTGCAGGGTCTACCTGCCTCTTTTACCGAGAGGCAAATATAACCTTTGGTTATACAATATTCTTGCCGAATATTAAAGGATTTATATATGGGTAAAAAATCTATGTAAAAAAGAGGCTTGAAAACACCGCATCTACATATGATTTCCTTCAATGTCCCGCTTCCTGCCGATTATGGCGGGGTAATCGGGGTGTTTTACCACCTAAAAGCATTAAAGCAATTAGGGGTGGAGGTTATATTGCACTGTTATCAATACGGAGGTAGGGCAGCGGCAAGCGAACTAGAAGACTACGCCAAGGAAGTCCACTACTATCCAAGGGATATGTCCTTGGGGAATTTGATGTCCTCCTTGCCCTTCATCGTAAGGACCAGAAAGCATCCGGCTTTGTTGGAACGCTTGCTTGAGGACGACTATCCCATTCTCTTCGAAGGAACGCACGTTTGTAAATCCTTATCGGATTCTCGCCTTGCGGATAGGATAAAAATCGTGCGGATGCACAATGTGGAATGGCAGTATTACAAGAATATGGCTTCCATAGAAAAGGATTTTAAGAAGCGGATGTTTTTTGAATGGGAATCCCGGAAACTCAAGAAATTCGAAACGGAAACCATAAAGAACCACGCGGATATTATCCTTGCCGTATCGCCCGCCGAAACGGAGTATTTCAAGGAGAACGGATTCTTGAACGTGGAGTACGTTTCCGCCTTTCATCCCAACGAAGCGGTTTCCGTATTGCCCGGTAAGGGCGACTACTCCTTATTCCAAGGAGACCTCAGCGTTAAGGAAAACCAAGAAGCCGCCTTCTATCTTGCCGAGAAGGTTTTTTCAAAAATCCCTGAACACAAGTTAGTCATTGCCGGAAGGCAACCTTCCAAGGAGTTGTCGGAAATGATAAACCGGTTTGAAAACGTGGAATTACGGCGTGATTTATCCTTCGAGGAAATGGAGGGGTTAATAAAAAACGCCCAAATCAATATCTTGGTGGCGTTTCAAGCGGCGGGGATGAAACTCAAGCTTTTGAACGCCTTGTACAAGGGTAGGCATTGCCTCGTTAATTCCCCGATGGTGGTGAATACGGGACTGGATTCCTTGTGTACCATTCGGGAAACGCCGGAAACATTGGCTAAAACCGTAAAAGAACTTATGGAAACCCCTTTTCAGGATTTTGAAATTCGAGAAAGGGAACGCGCATTGAACGAGGCTTTTTCCAATGTGGGGAAAGCACGAAAATGGCTTAGAAATTTGGATAGATAATTAGACAGCTAGACAACTAGATAATGAGACAGTTAGATATTTAGATAATCTGGTGGCCGGGTAATTAAGTTTTACTCATAATTTTCT
>JAHDDF010000483.1 GCA_020629475.1 Saprospiraceae bacterium | reverse complement strand
AAGTTACCTGACGTGGTATTGGTAAAGGAAACGGACAATGGCGCTTGACAAGCGTCTTGGATATTAGCTATGAAATCAGGCGTAAGATCAGACAATGCTTCTACTACGTCATTTTCCGAATATGACGAGGTACAACCATTGGCATCCAATGCGGTAAGGGTAACCCCAAAAGAACCCGCCGTGATATAGGTATGCGTGATTACGGGATCAGTAGTCGTTTCGATTTGACCATCACCGAAATCCCAAGTCCATGATACAACATTGTCAGGAGTGGAGGAAGCCGTAAAAGTAGCCTCCAAAGGAGGGCAACCGGATTGAGGGTCAACGGAAAACGAAATTTCCGGACCTTCAAACACTTCAACGATTTCACAGTATTGGTTCACCTGCCCGGAGCCGTCGGATGCTTCCAAGCAAACATTGTAGGAACCCGCTTCGGAAAAAATACGATCCGGGTTTTCATCCGTACCAATGGAAGATCCATTCACGAACCACTCATAGGAAGAAGCTCCTGAAGACGTATTAATAAATGATGCTGTTAAGGGAACACATGCCGGCGTAGGCAACTGGACATCGAAATCAGCCGTAGGCTGCGCCATTAATCCTAAGGGTAATAGGAAAACAGCTATTAAACTGGATATGGTATTAGTTACTGACATAAAAGGAAGGGAGTTTGTCAAGTTTATGTCTTTATTTACGGGCAAAATGCAGGGGTGGTACGGGGTGTTTTTCAAAAAATTATTGTTTTTGTGACAATAAAAACAAAAGAATTACAATGATGTCAAATGTTTAAATCTTCCTTAATCCTTGTCAAATAAGCTTTTACGAAAAAGAATTTTAATAAAATTTAGTCCTGGAGGCTACGAAAAAGCCACTGCATTAAGCTAAATCTTAATACGTAGACGAATTTTACACTTTCACGTTTCCATAACCCCTTAATACGCAATTCCGAAAGTATCTTTGCGTTTGATATCCAAGCCATAATTTTGAACCAAAATCACGGGAATCCGATGAACCTGAGTAAAGGAATCATTTTACCGCTATTATTATGCCTCTCTTTTGCCTCTTTCGGGCAAGCGATTGAAAAACCATCCAAGGAGGGAGGTTTCGAGAAAGCGGAGAAGGAATTAAAAAGATTGGAACGTCAAATCAAGACGGATCGCGACTTTGATTCACGGGTAGCCGCCGCGGATAAGATGCTTGAGCTTTTTACGGAAACCCTGAACCAAGAGGGTTCCTTCGAATACAAGTTTGACTCCTTGATTACGGTAAGTAAAATCTACCCCCAAGATTCCACTTTCAGGATCATAACTTGGGAGCTATACAAGGACAAGAGCGATTATAAGTACTTCGGTTTCATTCAAACCAAGGATAAGGTGCATGTACTTTCCGATCGTTCCTTCCAATACAGGAACCCGGAATACAAGCGCTTGGATAAGGATTCTTGGTACGGTGCGTTGTACTATAACATCAAGGAGTTCAAAGGTGAGGACAAGAAGAAAAAATACATCCTCTTCGGGAAGGACAATTACAAGTTCTTCGAAAGAAGAAAACTATTGGAGGTGCTTTCCTTTGACAAGGACGGGAATCCCTCCTTCGGCGACCCCGTTATCAACCACGTAAAATACAAGCGCGATGTACCTCCCGTTCCGCGTACTTATTACCGCTTTTTCGTGGACTACTTCGTGGAGACTTCCATTACCTTGAATTATAATGAACAAGAGGATATGATCGTATATGATCACCTCATTCAAATCGTTTCCCCTTACAAGGGAACGGACTTCCCCTTCGTATACGTGCCTGACGGAAGTTATGAAGGATTCCAACTCAAAAAAGGGAAATGGGAGCACGTGAAAAAAGTATACGATCAAGTATCCGAAAAACCACCGCGCCCCATGCCGATATTGGACAACCGTACCGACCGAGGACTATTCGGCGGTGATGAATAAACGAAAAAAGGCAGTAGGAATTCCTACTGCCTTTTTTCGTTATGCAGCATTTTCTCTCTTAGGAGAGTTATCTAACCAAAGCCCATCCATGCCAAGGAGATTTCTCTATATTCTTATTACAATATTAAGCCCCTTATTTTGTATTTCACAAAATGAGTTCAAAGGCTTAGTTGTAGATGAAAATAATGAAGCATTAATTGCCGCAACCGTCGCGATATTACCCGACAAAACCGAAGGTGTCATTTGTGATTTTGACGGAAATTTTATATTAAAAAAAGACAGGGACTCCCTCTCCGTAGAAATTAGTTATGTCGGATACTACACGGACACCTTAACCCTTTACAGCAACACAAAATACACGGTCATTCTACAAGAAAAACCATTCGAACAAGACGTTACACCTTGGAACGGATACAGGCAGGCCCCCTACCAAACGATTGGTGCCAACAAGAGCTGGATCAAACGCTTAAAAGCATTAAACGACAAAGAACAACAACTTAATTTTATTAAAATAAAAACAGATGCAGATACCTCTTTTTCAGAACCTTACCACTCATTACTTAATACATACCCCAAGGAGAGGAACATCGGCAAACACGCCTGTGAAGGGAAGATTTTATTCCTTATTTCAAAGAGAAAGAAAAGTATTGAAATCAATCACTTAACCCATCCAAAAAACAGGAAAATTCTTCAAAAATTACATCCCAAAAAAGTAAAAGAAATCACGACCCTTGAAAATGATACCGCTACAACTATTTATGGCTCAAGAGCTGCTTCCGGAGTTGTTATCATTCATACAAAAAGAAGAAAAAAAATAAAACAATTGCACAAGCATGCAGCGTTCCGGGATATTAATTAATTATATCTACATCAACGAAACGTCACGCCATGCAAAAGTACCCCATTTTAATTTTTCTTATTTCAATAACAACTGTGCTTTCCGCCCAAAGAACCATTACCGGAACAGTGATGCTAGAAGAGGAGGGTGAAGCCATTGGTGCCAATGT
Source organism: Saprospiraceae bacterium (assembly GCA_020629475.1). Taxonomy (GTDB): domain Bacteria; phylum Bacteroidota; class Bacteroidia; order Chitinophagales; family Saprospiraceae; genus JAHDCE01. Next base: position 102 of record JAHDDF010000483.1, on the reverse strand, counting down.
ATTTTTAGAGCGTAATATCTCAATTGGCACCACCACGGAATTCGACGGAACCTTCTCCTTGGAGGTGCCGTCGGATGCCAAGGCTTTGGTAATTTCTTATAC
>JAHDDF010000034.1:1964-19196 GCA_020629475.1 Saprospiraceae bacterium | reverse complement strand
ACGGTACGCTCCGTGTAAAGTTCGTCTTCCGTTTGGGCCCATTCCTTGGCATCGGAACGCACGGGAATATTATTCACCATTTCCACCAATTTACCATTGGTAACAACGGACTTTAAACGCAATAATTCCAAGGAAGTAAATTCACCCCAAGAATCACCGTCGACGATGAGTTCCGCCTTGGGGGCACCGGAGGCATTGGTTGCCTCAAGGGTGAACATATTCTGGAGGATGGGTTCCAGGATTCCTTTCAGGTAATCCACTTTTTCGTCTACCGTGGTAACGATGCGACGATTGTATCTGTTTTGGGGAACATCCACGTAACCCGGAACGGGTTCGTAGGTTTTCTTTTCGCCTCGGAAATCTCCTTGGCTTTTCTTAAAGTAATTGATATAATCCGTGAGGATTCCTTTGACTTGGGCTTGTTGATTCTCGGTTAGGGCGAGAATTTGATTGAGGGTTTTCTTTTCCATTTCGGATGCTGTCTTGTTGGGATTTTGAGGATTTCTTTTTCAATAATTACTTTTTATTATTGAATTAATATTCCATCCCGGATTTTTCTAATTGTCATTTTATTCTGTCAAGGGGAATAACTGAGGTCAATCCGGATTAGTTCCTTGGTCTGAAGAAAAATTCCAAGGACGGGATACAAAAACACCTTTTTTCAAATCACTTCCCTCCACTCCATTTAAGAAATTTATGGGCGTGGAAACCATCCCTTCCCCCTTGGGTTTTAATACATTAAAATGCAAATGCGGTATGCTGGTATATCCCGTATTTCCGGAAATTCCGATGGGCTGAAACATTTTTACGGAATCACCTACTTCCACGAAACTTCCTAGATGATCCAAGTGTACGTATTGGGAATAAAGATTGGATGAAGGATGGTAAATGGTGATAAAATTAGCGTACTCACGCCACTTGTATCGTTTACCGCCATATTTATATCCTTCTATTACGCCAATGACATAGCCATCCGCCGCTGCGCAAATGGTATCCCCAACAGCATGGGAAAAATCAATGGCGTATCTGGAATAATCCGTTTGGTGGGAAAAAGAACCATTGTAGCCTTGAATGATTTTATATTTCCTACCCTTCGGGAAAGGAAAACCGAAGTGTTCATTCCTTATAATATCGGAAGTATCGCCAAAAACGGCGGAAAGTTTTATTTCCAATTCATCCCTGGAATAGGGGGTATAATAAGAATAAGAGGTATCGAATTGAGGCGCTAATACAATAGGAAAGTCCTTGGACATCGCTTCATTGAGATTCCTGCTTTTGGATTCGGCAAAGACTCTTAATTTACATCGTAAAGGATTACTGAATTGAAAACGGATAGTGTCGTTTTCCACCTCATAATTTAAGGAGATTTTACTTTGCTTGAGTTTTTCCTTGGGGAGAGATTTACAGGAAAAAACAGAATTTATTATTAAAATTAACAATATTAATAACACTCCATTTATCCATTGTATTTTCATTATTCTAAACTTTGGTATTTACTATATAATAAATATACGGATTTTGAAAACCCTAAAATTTACACATGTACAAAACACTAGCAGGAACAATAAAGGAGGGAATAACCAATATCTCTTTTGCTATAATCCTAATGAGTGGATTCATCCTTTTTATTTTATTCATCGAACACTGCGACAATAAATCATTACAAAAACACGGTGGGTATAATGCTCAAGCTAAAGCAGAAATCATAGACATAATTATTCGAAAAGGATTTGATAAATACAGGGTCCGATTTAAGCACGGATTCGGAACAGTTGAAACTTCCGTACATCAAAAAATAGAGGGATTATCGGAAGGTGATTCAATCATAATTGTATTCAATCATAATTATCCTGAAACATGGGCGAAAATGGCTGAGGACCAAGAGCATTAAAAAAGGACGATCAACCACATTCGGTTAATCGCCCTTAATTATTTTACCTAGGGAAATTTACTCCACCCCGTACAATTCGTTAGCCTCCTTCTCTTTGTAAGCCATTACTTGCTCCAAGGCATCAGGTACCACATCACTACACATTATGATGAGGGAACCCGGCTTTGCATTTTCGATAGCGTAAGCGATGGCTTCCTTCTCGGAAGGAATAATCCTAAGCGGTTTATTCGCATCGGATTTATGGATACCTTCTTTTAGTAAGGAAATCAAACGCTCTTCGGTTTGTCCACGTAAATTCTTGTCTTGGCGGATAATTACCTCGTCGAACATTTCACCGGCAAGCATTCCCATTTCAATATTATCCTCATCCCTACGGTCACCGATTCCGGCAATGATTCCAACCTTGGGTTTACCGCCTAGGTTTTCAACAAATTTCGCCAAACCGCGCATACCTGCCGGGTTGTGGGCATAATCCACCAATACTTGGAAATCCTTGAAACGGAACATATTCAAACGTCCCGGGGTCTGGGACGGTGAAGGGATGAAAGTGGTAATCGCTAATTTTATATCCTCCGGCTTAAATCCGCGGATATAACCGGTAAGGATTACGGGAAGAATATTTTGAATCATAAAGGTTGCCTTACCACCGAAGGTCAATGGAATATTTACGGCTTTTTCAATACGGATTTTCCATTCACCCCTACAAATGGTAACATAACCATTCTCATAGATAGCGGAAAGACCGCCGCGTTCCATGTGAGCCTTAATGCGCGGATTATTTTCATCCATCGAGAATAAGGCGACGGAACCTTTCACCTCCTTGCGCATCCCGAACACCAAATCATCATCGGCATTCAAAATAGCGGTTCCTTCAGGGCGTACCACTTCGGGGATTACGCCTTTTAACCTTGCCAATTGTTCCAAAGTATTGATGCCTTTCATTCCAAGGTGATCCGCCGCTACATTAGTAACAATTCCGATATCACAGCTATGGAAACCCAATCCTGCCCGAAGCAAGCCACCTCTTGCCGTTTCAAGAACGGCGAAGTTTACGGTTGGATCCTTCAATACGAATTCAGCGGAAACGGGACCGGTGCAATCCCCTTTCATTAGAAGGTGGTTTTGGATGTAAACACCGTCTGATGTCGTAAATCCAACACGATAGCCCATCATTTTCACCATATGGGCGATCAAGCGTGTGGTGGTGGTTTTTCCGTTGGTACCGGTTACCGCCACAATCGGAATTCTGGAATCCGTTCCCGGCGGGAAAAGCATATCAATAACGGGAGCGGCAACGTTTCTTGCTAGTCCATTGGTAGGAGCCAAGTGCATGCGGAAACCGGGACCGGCATTTACCTCAAGGATAGCACCGCCCGTTTTTTCCAAGGGCTTGGATATATCGGTTGTCATGACGTCAATTCCGCAAATATCAAGACCGATAACACGGGAAACGCGTTCCGCCATGAACACGTTGTCCGGGTGAACGATATCTGTTACGTCCGTAGCTGTTCCACCCGTACTTAAGTTCGCCGTATCCTTTAAATGGAAGGTTTGCCCTTCATCCAATACGGTATCTAAAGAATATCCCGCAGCCTTAAGTAGACCTTTGGACATATCGTCAATCTTGATGCGAGTCAAGACCTTTTCATGACCGTAGCCTCTCCTTGGATCCTCATTTACTTTATCCACCAATTCTTGGATGGTGGATTTGCCATCGCCCACGACATGCGCCGGAGTCCTAAGCGCCGCCGCCACTAACTTGTGGTCAATGACCAAAAGGCGATAATCATCCCCGGTAATGTATTTTTCAACGATTACGGAGCGGGAAACCTTTTTTGCCGCCTCAAGTGCGACAACCGCATCATCCCAATTCGTTACATTGGTCGTGATTCCACGACCATGATTACCGTTAATTGGTTTCAACACCACGGGATAACCGATATAATCAATTGCATCTTTTAATCCACGCTCCGTTCTTACAACTTCGCCCTTGGGTACGGGGCATTCGGCTTCATATAAAAGATGCTTGGAATCCTCTTTATCGCAAGCCAATTCCACTCCGATGGAAGAAGATTGGCTAGAAACAGTTGCTTGGATTCTTTTTTGGTTGGCACCATAGCCCAATTGGCATAGGGAATATTTATTCAGGCGAATCCAAGGGATTTTACGGTCTTGCGCCTCCTTTACGATGGAAGCGGTGGAAGGTCCAAGGCGCTCACGCTCGCGGATTTCCCTCATCTCCTGGATATCCTCCTTCAATTCATCAGTATAATCTTTCCCGTCCACAAGGGCTTGGGCAATACGCACGGAAGCTCGTGCCGCGTATTTTCCAACTTTTTCCTCCATGTAATTGAAAACGACATGGTACACCCCTTCCTCTCCATAACCACGGGTTCGACCGAATCCAACGTCCATTCCCGCTAAGGTTTGGATTTCCAAGGCAATGTGCTCGATAACATGCCCCATCCAGGTACCTTCTTGGACACGCATGTAGAAACCACCTGCCACACCCTCGGAACAACGGTGTTCATACAAGCCGGGCAACAGCGTTTTCATACGTTCAAAAAAGCCGTCAATCTTATTGGTAGGATACTGTTCCAACTCCTCGAGATCGAGGGTCATTACGATAAGTTTATGCCTACGGATGGACCAATAGTTCGGTCCTCTCATCGCGCGGATTTCACGGATTCTCATGCGGTTTGGTTTTTAATGTCTTGTTTTTGAAATACCCGTCGCTTTAGACGGTGGGTGTCAAGGGTATTGCAGTTGGAATGAGTTTGCAAAACTAAGGTAAATCGTTGTACAAAATACCTAAAACACGAAGAATATTATAAGCCAACAGCTTATAAAACAACTAAGCTTAGGATAGGCATGATTTTTCGGTTAGGTTAAAATTGTAATACTTATTCAAAAATTTGTTTGTGCAAACGAGTCATTCAGACTAAATTACAATTTCCCCAACTGTTGCCCTTTTGAACCATTTCTAAATCAGCAATCAAAATGCATGGATTATAAAAGCCGGCAAGCACAGGTCATATGCAATCATCTAAAGCCCATTCGATCCTTAATTTTTAGTGTTTTTTTTACCTCGATATTTATTCTTGGGATTCCAAACAATGCGTCATGTTTTTCAATGACTGCGGATAGCATTTCCTGGTTACTGGATTCCACCAAAAACCTAAGCTATACGGAACAACTACAATCCGCCCAAAGGGCATTATTGTATGCAAATGACATTGACTTACAGGAAAAAGCCGCAAAAGCCCATATAAGGATCGGGACGGTTTTGTCTTTCCAAGGAAAGCATAAAGAGGCATTAGAACAATTCAATATTGCGGAGAATCTAATTGAGGAAAACAATTTCAGGAATTTAAAGAGCCTTTTCTATTTAAAAAAATCCGGTGTTCTACTCTGGTTGAATCAATTAGAAGAAGCCATCACTTTCAATTTGGAAGCGGCTGATTGGTTTTCCGAGGTAAAGGACACTATAGATTTAGGTTTGACTTACGGGAATATAGGAGCATTTCATTTTCAATTGGGCAATCTCAAAGAAGCAAAGGATTACCTTGAACTGGGACTCAAAACCCTTGAGGGAACCGAATTAGAAAACGACGGTATGATTCTTTCCAACTTGGCGGGCATTTACTTAGCCGAAGGCTCTCCGAAAAAAGCAATCCCCTTATTTGAATCATACCTTGAAGAAGCACGCAGGACCAATAGTAAAATCCATGAGGTTGCCATTCTTACTAACTTGGCTTCCGCCAATGGGGTAGCCGCAAATTATTCAATCGCATTCGATTATTACGACCAAGCCATTAAACTCGCGGAATCAGAGGATTTCCCGGACGCGAAATACAAGGCGCTCCAACTCATGTCGTATACCTACGAACTAAAAGGAGATTTTGAAAAATCACTCCAAACGTATAAGGAATATGAAGCACTGAAAGAGGAGGTTATCGGGAAAAAGACACAGACGGAGATTGCGGATTTACAAGTAAAGTATGAGACGGATGCCAAGGAAAAAGAATTACTTGCACTGAAACAGGAAGGAAAAGATCGACTATTGAGACTTGGGTTAATCATTACGGTTCTTGCCTTGCTTCTTGTCATTGGGTTGTTGATTTTTCTCAAACGAACATCAGACTATAAGAAGAACAAAGCACTTTATGCCTCGGAGCAAAAGCTTTTGGAAACGGAATTACAAAACAAAACATTGAGGGAAGAACAGTTGCAAGATAGATTGGAATACCAGCAAAAAGACTTGACGAATCTTACACTTGACATTACACGGAAAAATGAATTTTCCCAAGAACTCTTGATACAACTAGATACCCTTTCCAAAAATTTAGGAAGCGATGCCCAAAAGAAACTTCATGACATCAAATTGTTCGTTTCCGGAAATATAAGAATCAATGAAGAGCTAGAAGTATTCCAGAAAAACATCAAGGAAGTTAATCAGGATTTCTATCGGAAACTATCCGAAAAATTTCCTTCGCTAACTACAAAGGATACCGAGCTTTGCGGACTCATCAAGCTTAATCGAAGTAATAAGGAAATTGCCGTCCTACGGAATATTTCCGTTAGCTCGGCAAAGATGAACCGTTACCGGCTTAGGAAAAAACTCAAGCTCAAACCCGAGGATGATATCGTAAAATTCCTAAGAAACATTACCTGACCCAAGGTATGATACTCGATTCTTTTCCATCAAAATCCTTCTTAAAACAAAGTTATACAGCCTTAAACTTTATTAAATAGGGCTACATAAAGGCACAAACAAGGCTACAGGAGGCAATTCCATTAATAAACCAGCTCTTTTTTCAAGACATTACACTTCAAAGACCCACCCTAATTTCCCTAATCTTTTTCTAGGCAATAATTCCTAAACCAAATCAGACATATGACCATTCGATTACTTTCTCTCCTAGGTTTTCTTATCCTAGCAACTTATTCCATGGTTGCCCAAATCAATACTCCTCCCGGGGCAACCATCCCTTTCGGAAGTAACACTTCTTATCCGGGTTCAGTAGCCATACCTACAAATCTTCCAAGCACCGGGACATACGGGGCATCACAGGATGCCGCTAACGCATACTTACTTTGGAAAAGTAATTATGTAGAAGCTTGCGGCGTGGGGAAATACCGGGTGAAATACGACAATCCCTCAGAAACGGTTTCCGAGGGAATCGCATACGGAATGTTGCTTGCCGCTTACGCTGCCGATAAGGATTTGTTCGATGGTCTTTGGCAGTATTACAAGGACAACAGCAACGGGAACGGCCTCATGAACTGGAGGATTAACGGATGCGGAGGAGCCGTGGGAACAGGAGGTGCCGCTGATGCCGAAGTGGATGCCGCAATGGCATTACTCGTAGCCAATCACCAGTGGCCGGGTAGTTCCTCTCCCCACAATTACGCACAAGATGCATCAACCTTAATTCAAGGAATTCGGGACCATGAAATTCAGCCTACTTGGGCTAATGGTTCCTATCAACTAAATAACGGTGACCAATGGGGCTTCGGAAATGATTGCCGAAATCCTAGTTACCAATGTCCTCCTTATTTTAAAGCCTACGGTGATTTTACGGGGGATGCCGCTTATTGGGACAATTGCGTAAACGCTAGTTATTCCCTTCTCAATGCCAATGCACATCCGATAACCGGAATGGTGAGTAATTGGTCCGACCCTAACGGAAATCCGAATTCCTGTAACGGGCCCAACGAATACGGATGGGATGCTTGCCGGAATCCGTGGAGAATGACCACGGATGTTGCTTGGCACGACGATCCTGACGCCAAGAATATTTGCATTAAACTCGCGGATTATGTCCAAGGAGTAGGAGCCGCGAATGTTGCGGGTCCGGTTTCCCAATCCGGAGGTGTAGGTTCCCATCATTCCGCCACCTTCGTTTCCACTTTTGCGGTAGGCGTAATGGGTGCCGGTAGTCAATACCAAGGGCTCATTAACGACATGTACCAAGAGAACGTAAACGTCTCCGACTCCCCGCCTTGGTATTTCGGGAATACGTTACGTTGTATTTCCTTGTTCACCATGACCGGTAATTTCTGGAACCCACAAAGTGCGGTAATTGCGCCTGCCCCACCCTTCGTGCAAATTACCTCTCCTACTGAAGGGTACAATTTCCTGACAGGAAGTAACGTAATTATAAACGCATCCATTTATGATAATGACGGAAGCATAACCGCCACAAGTTTTACAATTGACGGGAACAGTATTTCCATGAGCAGTAGCGGCAACAATTATAGCGGGACTTGGACGCCTCCGGGTATCGGTTCCTATACATTGGAAATTTCAGCTACGGATAACGATAATCAAACCACCACTCAAACCGTAAATTTCACGGTTTCGGATAATAATGTTCCACCGCCGCCCACCTCTAGCTATAATTATGGCGAGGTATTGCAAAAAAGCATCTACTTCTACGAAGCTCAGCGTTCAGGAGTTCTTCCGAATGACAACCGCGTAAACTGGCGTGGTGATTCCGGGTTACAAGACGGTTCAGACAATGGCGTAGACCTTACGGGTGGTTGGTACGATGCCGGTGATCACGTAAAATTCGGTTTTCCGATGGCATTTACCGCTACCATGCTCGCGTGGTCCGGATTGGAGGATGAAGCGGCTTACAATTCCATTAACCAAATGGGATATCTAAAAGACAATCTAAAATGGGTGAATGACTATTTCCTGAAATGCCATATCCGTAACCCCGATGGTTCAACCCAAAGATTTTACGGTCAGGTAGGAAACGGTTCCGCTGACCATGCTTGGTGGGGGCCGGCGGAAGTCATGCCGATGCCTAGACCATCTTATTTTGTGGATGCGGCAAATCCGGGAACGGAGTTATGTGCGGAGACCGCGGCCGCGATGGCAGCCGCATCCATCATTTTCGCGAATGATGATCCGGCATATAGTGCTGAGCTATTGGACCACGCTATTGCCTTGTATGAATTTGCGGATACTTACCGTGGAAAATACTCCGATGCCATTTCTGACGCTACCGCTTTTTATAATTCTTGGAGCGGATATAATGACGAATTGGTTTGGGGTGCGATATGGCTATACAAAGCCACCGGAGACATTACGTATTTAAATAAGGCTACCGCCGATTATGCCAATTTATCCACCGAGCAATCCGGTGAAAAATCATTCAAATGGACCATTGCTTGGGATGATAAATCCTATGGTGCTTATGTTTTAATGGCAGAGCTTACAGGGCAGAATTCCTACAAGCAAGATGCGGAACGTTGGTTGGACTATTGGACGGATGGTTACAACGGGCAACAAATCAGCTATTCTCCGGGCGGGCAAGCACATTTGGATACTTGGGGCTCCTTGAGGTATGCTTCAAATACCGCCTTCGTGGCTTTGGTGTATTCAGAACTTATTGAAGCTTCCGATCCTCAAAAAGCAGGAAAGTATAGGGATTTCGGAATTGCTCAAATGAATTATATCCTAGGGGATAATCCTCAAAATAGAAGTTATGTGGTAGGATTCGGAAACAATCCGCCTATTAATCCGCACCACAGAACAGCCCACGGATCTTGGGCGAATAGCATTCAAGTTCCTACGGATAATAGACACATCCTTTGCGGTGCATTAGTGGGTGGTCCGGGCGCACCTAACGATCAATATACCGATGATAGAAGTGATTATATCGCCAATGAGGTAGCTTGTGATTACAATGCCGGATTTACCGGTGCCATTGCTAAAATGGTAAGTCTTTACGGAGGTACGGAATTACCTAATTTCCCGGTAGATGAAACTCCACAAGACGAGTTTTTCTCCGACGCAAAGATTAATGCTTCAGGAAATACCTTTACCGAAGTTGCCGTTTGGGCAACGAACCATTCCGCTTGGCCGGCTATGCTGACGGACCAAATGTGTTTCAGGTATTACGTAGATATAAGTGAAGGAATAAGTGCCGGATATACGGCAAATGATTATAGTACCAATCTAAATACCGCTCCGGGTGGGACAACGGTAAGTCCCTTGACCCTCTGCGGAGGAACGACCTATTACGTCGAAGTATGTTTCCCGAATACGGATATTTATCCCGGAGGACAAAGTGAATCCAGAAAGGAGGCGCAAATTCGGATTTCATTACCCAATGATGCTCCTGCCTCCGCTTGGGACCCGACTAACGATTGGTCCTACAATAATATGAATAGCGTTTTGAGTCCTAATGAGCATATTCCGCTTTACAACAATGGTCAATTACTCTACGGATCATTACCTGCCTGCGATAGTGGCAACCAAGCACCTATGGCTTGCATAACTTCGGATGTTACTTCGGGTGATGCTCCATTAACGGTACAATTCGACGGCTCATGCTCAACGGATGCGGACGGGGACAACCTTACTTATTCTTGGGATTTTGGAGACGGAAACACGGCTACCGGAGTTAATCCAAGTCATATCTTCAATACTCCCGGAATTTACCAGGTAACATTAACCGTAGATGATGGTGAAGGAAACCAAGGAACGGAAACCCTTCAGGTTACGGTCATTGATAATAGCCCTCAACCACCAACCGCGCACATATCCGCTACTCCACTTTCCGGAACCAGTCCCTTGAACGTAATTTTTGACGGCTCGGGTTCTACGGACCCGAACGGTGATAATCTAGGTTATTTTTGGGATTTCGGCGACGGAAACACAGGAATGGGTGCATTAGTCAACCATACATTTACTGCAATCGGTGTATATACCGTAACCCTTACCGTAGATGACGGAAACGGAGGAACGGACACCGAAACCATAGACATCGAGGTATTAAACGCGGTTCCTGAAGCGTGTTTTACTACGAACGGCTCCTCAGGAAATGCTCCCTTGATTTTAAATCTAGATGCTTCCTGTTCCACGGATTCCGACGGGCATACTTTGACCTACTCCTGGAACTTCGGAGACGGGAATTCAGGAACAGGATTAAATGCATCCCATACTTGGAATACACCCGGTAATTATACCATTACCCTTACGGTAGATGACGGGAACGGGGGAACGGATTCCTACACAATGGCTATCCAAGTTATTGATAATACACCGCAACCGCCCGTTGCTTGTTTTACCGCTAACCCGACCGTTGGTACGGCTCCTTTATCCACCAATTTCAATGCCTCTTGTTCCAATGATCCGAACGGTGATAACCTCAGTTATGCTTGGGATTTTGGCGACGGGAATTCAGGGACCGGGAGTAACGTTAGCCATAACTTTATCACGGCAGGAACATACACCGTTACACTAACCGTTTCTGACGGAAACGGAGGAACGGATACCGAAACCATTTCCATTCAAGTAAATCCTCCAAACGGAGGCGGAAACAACGGTAATCCGACGGCGGCAATTATCGCCAATCCAACGAATGGTCAAGCACCATTGCTTGTCAATTTCAGTGGTTCCAACTCCTCTGATCCGGATGGAGATATTTTATCCTTCGCTTGGGATTTCGGGGACGGGAATTCAGGGACGGGAATGAATGTTGCCCATACTTATACTACACCGGGAACATATACTGTAATATTGACCGTTTCGGACGGAAACGGTGGTGTATCAACAACAACGATATCCATTGTAGTACAACCCGGGGCAGGTAACCAGTTACCTACAGCAGTTATAAATGCCAATCCGGTTTCAGGAACGGCGCCCTTAAACGTTTCCTTCAACGGTGGCTCATCCTCTGATCCGGATGGTGATAATTTGAGCTATTCTTGGGACTTTGGTGATGGAAACTCTGGCAATGGGGTGAATACTTCACACACCTATACCACACCCGGAAATTACACGGCAATATTAACCGTAAATGACGGGAATGGCGGAACAGGACAAGCTCAAGTACAAATTACGGTAGATGGCCCCAACGGTAGTCCAAGTGCTTGTTTTTCACAAGATATTACAAGCGGAACCATGCCATTGGTCGTCAGCTTTAACGCTTCCTGTTCTTCTGATCCCGAAGGAGACAATCTTACCTATTCTTGGGATTTTGGAGACGGAAATTCAGGCAGTGGTATTAACCCTAGTCATACCTTCGGAACCGCAGGTACATTTACTGTTACTCTTACCGTAAATGACGGGAATGGAAACACAAGTTCCTTCACCTCCACGGTAGAAGTCCTTGATCCGGTAAGCAATCAAGCTCCGCAAGCTTGCTTTAGCCTTGATTCAAATTCCGGTGCCGTTCCCTTTGTAGTCAATATGGATGCCGGATGCGCTTCTGATCCGGACGGAGATAACCTTACTTATTCTTGGGATTTCGGGGACGGAAACTTTGGTAACGGAGAGATTACCCAGCATACGTATTTAAATACAGGAACATTTACTATTACATTAATCGTAAATGACGGAAACGGTAATTCCGATTCCTATAGTCAATCCGTAACAGCAACAAACGGTGCTACTACGGGTGATTTAAAATTGTATTACCGCACTTATGATACAAACGCGAACGACAATCAAATTAAGCCACATTTCCAAATTGAAAATAACGGTTCGGATAATATTCCCATGCAGGAATTAACCATTCGTTATTGGTATACAAAAGAAGGAAACGAGGCAGAAAATACATGGGTGGATTATGCGCAAATCGGGAATAATAATGTAACAAGACAGTTCTCGGATATGCCATCACCAACGGTGGATGCGGATCGTTATCTGGAAGTAGGATTTAACGGCGGAGCCGGTACGCTAAATGCAGGAACAAATTCCGGACCTATTCAAATCAGGTTTGCGAAAACCAACTGGTCGGCATATGATGAATCCAATGATTACTCTTACGATCCAAGCAAAAACAGTTTTGAATGCTGGGAAAGAGTAACCTTGTACCGGAACGGAACGCTTATTTTCGGGACGGAACCAACCGGGAATACAACACCTCCCAATCAAAATCCTACGGCGGATATCAATGCCAATCCTTTAAGCGGAACAGCACCTTTGGACGTGAATTTTAATGCCAATAATTCAACAGATCCCGATGGTGACCCGCTTACTTATACGTGGGATTTCGGGGACGGGAATTCAGGAACGGGAATAAATACCGCTTATACTTATTCAACTCCGGGTTCTTACACTGCTACATTGACGGTGGATGACGGAAACGGAGGAACGGATCAAGCAAGTATTACGATTAACGTTCAAGATCCGAACGTCGGAAACAACCAATCGCCGACGGCGGTTATTGTTGCCAATCCTACTACCGGAGACGAGCCCTTAAACGTGTTATTTGATGCAAGTAATTCATCGGATCCGGACGGTGACGTGCTTTCCTATTCTTGGGATTTCGGAGACGGAACACAAGGAAACGGTGAGACATTAAACCACACCTTCGTAAATGCAGGAAACTATACGGTTACGCTCATCGTATCCGATGGTAACGGAGGTATAGATACCGAAACCGTTACCATTACCGTTCAAGCGGTAAATAACAACCAGCTTCCCGTTGCTGTCTTGAATTCAAATGTAATTTCAGGAACAGCTCCCTTGAATGTATCCTTCGACGGGAACGGCTCCTACGATCCCGACGGCGATAACATTTCCTATGCTTGGGACTTCGGGGATGGATCACAAGGTTCCGGGCAATCCGTTAGCCATACGTTCAATTCACCCGGAATCTATACGGTTAGCCTAACTGTTTCTGACGGAAACGGAGGAACGGATATTGAAACGATAGTTATTGAAGTCCAAGATCCGGGAACAGGAAGCGGAAATCCGAATCTTGAGGTAGAATTGGAAATATTCGCCTTCTGGGGCTCCGGTCTTTGCGCCCACGTCCACATTACCAATACCGGCAATGCGGCAATCAACGGCTGGACCATCAACTTTGATATCGATGCTGAAATCAATAACCTCTGGAACGGGAACTGGTCCGGTTCACAAGCAAATGGTTATACGGTGAGTGATGTGGGTTGGAACGCGAATATCAATCCCGGAGAAACAAGAACCATAGGATTCTGTGCTTCCCATGACGGTACATTCATCTTTGATAATAATGCCCGCCTTAATGGCGAAGACGTAGAAATGACGGTAAATTATAACGTAGGGGATAACACCGTTTCCATAGATCCTACACAAGCAGGAGCCTCTATTAACATTCGCGTTTTCCCGACCGTTTCAAACGGGAAATTCAATGTGGTCATACCCGCTCAATTCGGTGAAATACAAAAAATGGCAATCTTCAATACGAACGGTCAACTCATCCAACTATTGAATGTCCCTGAGGATACGGTAAATCAGCAAATCAGAACCTATTCTTTAGACTTGCCTTCCGGAAACTACTTCCTTGGTGTATTCGGAAATCAAAATAGGGGCATTGGAAAATTAATTATCCAACATTAATTTTCCCGACTTATAAGTTTTTAGTGCTGCCCATTCTTAGTGATTGGGCAGCTTTTTTTATTCTGATATCCAGAAAGGAAGAATCCAAAAATAACGCTAACTTTGCAACAAGGATTAGGCTCTGATAGACAATCGTGTTGCTAGCTCAACTTGATGCATTTAACTAAAAATCAATATGTTAGATGTTAGACGCTAGACGTTAGACTCCGTTTTGTTACTTTAGTAAACAACTGTCTAATGTCTAACATCTAGCGTCTAACGTCTGAATAACAGTATTTTAGAGGAGTAACTAGTTGTAAATCCAGCAACAGATTTACCTAATTGAGCCAAGGATTAACCTAAAAAATCCATTTGCACCAAACATACCTTGAGAATCCACGGGGGGCGGGGAACTGCCGGCAATTTTTCCGGCTTCACTAATCTTGACATTAGAATGCGTTTAAAAGGAACATTGATTCCCATTGGCGGGAACGAGGATAAAGGTTTGGGTACGGATGAGCGTCATACGCTCAATTTCGTGAAGGAAGGTATCTTAAGCCACGTGGTGAAGGAGGGAGGAGGAAAGTCCTCCAAAATCGTAGTGATTCCTACCGCATCATCCATTCCGGTGGAAGTGGGTGAAAACTACTTGGGTGCTTTCAAAAAATTAGGTTGTAAGGATGTAACCGTCCTTGATATCCGTGAAAAAAGCCAGGCATTCGAGGAATACTATTCCGAGCAAATCGAAGCGGCAAATATCATCATGTTTTCCGGCGGTGATCAATCCCGAATCGCGGATATCATTGGCGGAAGCCCCTTGCATAATATTATCATGAATCGCTTGATCAACGAGGAAGGATTTGTGGTGGCGGGTACAAGCGCAGGTGCAATGGCGATGTCTACTGAAATGATCAGTGGAGGAAGCAGCATGGATGCCCTGCATAAGGATTCAGTGAGGATGCGTAAGGGATTGAATTTAATTCCGGAATTAATTATCGATTCCCACTTTATCAAAAGAGGACGCTTCGGTAGACTGGCGGAATCCGTGGCACGTTTTCCTCATCTAATGGGTGTGGGATTAGCGGAAGACACGGGATTGGTTTTGAAAAACGGAAACGAGTTTAAAGTGATTGGATCAGGTATGGTGATTCTTTTTGACCCGAGTGAATTAACGCATAATAATTCAGAGGTTTTGGAATCCGGTATTCCAATGTCCATCTTCAACTTAAAGACGCACGTCCTAGCCAATTCGGATCGTTTTACTATCGATAAAAGAAAGCTTGAGGTATTGCCAATTGAGGCGCCTTTTGAGTAGGGATTTTTAGATTTTTATTTGGTTTAAATTCATTTTCCAAATATTTACCCCTAAAATTTTCTAAAAATCTAGCCGTCTAAATATCTAACAATCTCAAAAACATTAATCCTTATAAATCCTAATTTCCGCCGGAGTATCATGCTTTATACACGCACGGTACATTCCTTCCGTGTTAAAGGGCATGGCTATATTTCCTTGGGCATCTACGGCGATAAGACCACCATCACCGTCTATTTCCAATAAGCGTTTTTGGATCACTTCATCAGAAGCTTCTTGTAAAGAGAGTCCTTTGAATTCCATAAGGCAGGCTACGTCATAAGCCACTACTTGACGAATAAAGAATTCACCGCTACCGGTACATGAAACGGCACAGGTTCTATTATCCGCAAAGGTGCCCGAACCGATGATGGAGCTATCCCCTATCCTACCGAATTTTTTGTTGGTCATTCCGCCGGTAGAAGTTGCGGCGGCAATATTTCCGTCCTTGTCCATTGCGACAGCCCCTACGGTCCCGAATTTTTCATCCTTTTTTTCAACGGAGTGATCCAATTGGAAACCATCCGTATCCTTAATTTTTAGCCATTGGTTGTAGCGAAATTCATCATGGAAATATTCATCCGTTTCGAATTCCAAACCGTTTAATTTCGCGAATTCATCCGCTCCTTCACCTACCAAGAAAACATGTTCCGATTTTTCCATAACCGCCCGAGATAAGGAAATGGGATTTTTCACATTCTTCACGGTAGCTACGGCACCCGCTTCACGGCTCCGCCCATCCATGATTGAAGCATCCATTTCATGTTTTCCTAGGGCATTAAAAACGGAACCTTTCCCCGCATTAAACAGCGGGCAGTCCTCCAAGGAACGAACGGCGGCTTCCACCGCATCCAAGGCACTTCCACCCTCCTTCAGAATTGCTGCACCTACTTCAAGGGCATCGGAAAGCCCCTTCTTGTAAGCCGCCTCTTTTTCGGGGGTCATTTTTGATTTCAGTATGGTACCGGCACCGCCGTGAATCGCTAAGGAAAATCGGTTCATGGTCATCAATTTTGCGCAAAGTTATACGTCCGGCAAAAAAGAAGGCAATTTTTTTCAAATCAAGGATAACATATTCAGGTTTAGCATCGTTAGGCAAATAGGTCAACTCAATATTCCAACCCGTATGAAATCCATTGCATCAATCATCCTCGTGGGCTTTTTTGCCCTGGGCGGACTAGCGCCCGACTCCCCCCAAACCCTTGATTCAGAGTGGAAATTGGTTTCCCAAAAGGGAGAAATGAAAGTTTTCCAACGAACGAAACCAGGTACAAAATTCCGTGAGGTAAGAACGGAACATATTTTTGACGTCCCTGTGGAACGGGTAGTTGAAGAACTCGGTAATCCTGAAGGATACAAGGTGTGGGCTTACAAATGCAAGGATTCCGGACTCATAAAAAGGGTGAGTAAAGACGAAATGTATTATTTCAGTCATGCCGACATCCCCTCCCCGATTTGGGACAGGGATATCGTAGCACATTCCGTTCATAGATACGATCCTGTCGAGGACATCCATTACTTAGATTCAAAGGTTCCGAAGAACCATGAAAGCCTTCGTCCTTTGCAGGAAAATAGTGTTCGGGTGCAGGATTTTGGTTCCTCTTGGACCTTAAAAGCCATCGGTCCGAATCGTACGAAAATCACCAATCAAGTGTATATGGATCC
>JAHDDF010000034.1:0-1864 GCA_020629475.1 Saprospiraceae bacterium | reverse complement strand
TTACGAATGTAACCACAAGTTAAAATGGCTATTCCGTAATTCAATCATTCGTAATTGATAATTGATTAATTCGTAATTGACAATTGAACCATTAAATTTTAACCAGCTTTCCTTGTGCGGTTCCCTCTCCTCTTTTAATAAAATAATGATATACGCCCGGAGATAAATTCGGGATATTTAATTCATGATTATTTCCTGAAAGCACGGTATTAAATATTTCTTTTCCGGCAGTATTATAAATCATGAATTCCGTTTCCCCCTCTATTTCCGATTGAATATTTAAATGAATATTACCGTCCTTGTTCGGATTGGGAAAAAGGGTTGCCGCTAATGAATATTTCTGGTATAGAACGATAACATTGGAATAACTAATCGTACCATCTACGTCCATCAATTTTACTCGATAATACGTCTTATCAAATGGATGTTGATCCGTGTGATGATAGGATTGTGTTTCTTGACTTTCATAAGCCGCTTCCCTCGTAGCTATTTTCTCGAAAGAGAAACCGTCACGACTTCTTTCCAAGATAAACTCCTTGGTATTGATTTCAGTTTGGGTATACCAATCCAAGACGTTTCTTCCTTTTTCCGCCGTTCCTTTTAATTCCAATCCCTCGGCAGCTAGAAGCGCATTTTGAAGGAAAGTCAAGGAATTACAAATGAGGTCATTCCTTACGGATTCATCCGTTACCGTCTCCAAAGGAAAACCGAAATTTACGACACCGAAGGTATTCGGATCATCATAAATTACCGCTGCACCGTCACCCGTTCCTCCTGAATAATTCAAGGCAACGGAACCACCGTTTACACCGGTCAGACGGTCAGGATAATTCACGTCATAAATCTTGGCTCCGTCATCAAAAGCCCCGGAAGTACCCGCGTAAATTTCACCTCCAACACCGGTGAAATTATAGGAGTTGGCATCATCCCCGGCATAGGAGGATTTTAGGTAATTATTGTAAAAAGAAAGAGAAGCATTAGGTGAACCTGAACGACCAATATCCCAGCCAATTTCAGCACCGGAAACGATGATATCACCACCTCCGTCCAAGAAGGATTGTACCAAGGTTTGTTCGGCAGCATCAAAGGTTCTATCGTTGGTGGATTCCTCTCCCACGAACCAATCCACGAGATCATAATTTCCTAGCGTTACGCTTCCGTCAATTACCGCTTCGTTCGTGGCACCGTCAAATGCCATGCTGGAACAAGATTCGATGGATCGTGCATGCTCTACCATATAGGTATAGGAATTCATCCTTTCCAAGAAACCACGATATAGAAATCCAAGGGCACCACCTTCGTTTTCGTAAATCATTTGGGAGCGCTGAAGCCTATCAAATCCATCAACAATCAATACGGGAATTTGAGAACCCGAAGCAGGCGTTCTTGCCGCCACTACGGAAGTCGGGAATGATTCACCACCCGCGTTGGTTGCCGCCACGCGGAAGTAATACGTTTCCCCGGGAATAAGCCCTGTCAGGGTATGACTTGTTCCCGAAACGGGAATGGCATCCGCAAAGCCCTTTCCGTGGGTACTTACGTACAATGAATAACCGGTAGCCGCATCCCCAAGAACACCGCCGGTTGCCGGTGCGTCCCAAGAGACGGTGATTTGTCCTGTCCCTGAATTTTTAGCAGCGATGTGTGTCGGTACTTCGGGAATCATGGTGGTGGAAACGGAATTATCATATTGATTAAAAAACTCGACGATTCCTTGATATACCGCCCTTGCTTCCAATTCCCTGAAATCAGGTGTGGTAATGGCTTGTGCATCCGAAGCATTATCATGGAAGCCCATTTCGAAAAGGGCGCCAGGCATGGTACTCAAGTTTCTTAACTCACCGAAATTGGCGCATTTCGTCCC
>JAHDDF010000033.1 GCA_020629475.1 Saprospiraceae bacterium | reverse complement strand
CAAGCAAATACTTTTTCTTAAATTTCAGCGGATACACAAAATCTAGGATAGTCCCTGTAGAATGAAGCCCTAATCTTCCGGGAAAGATTAGGGCTTCGCTTAAATGAGGTGTTCCTTAATATTAATGGTCTACCAAGTCACCAATAATACTTTTCCCACCTTTTACCTTCTTTGCTGATGTTTTGGGAAGGTTTTTAATGCTTTTTACGTTTTTGATCGTTTTCTTTTTCATAGTACTAGCTATATATAGTTTTAAAAATCTCCTCCCCAAAATTTGAGGAGGAGTAAGAATTTTCCCTAAGTTATATAGAATTCTTTTCAGATTCAACTGCTAGGAACGGCCACTTTTACCTTTTCCTTTTCCCTTACCCTTACGCTTTTCACGTAACTCCTCGAATAATTCGAACTGCTCGGGTGTTAAAAGGTTCTCCATTTCCACTAGGTAATTTTCCTTTACGGATTTTGCTGCCTCCTTCTTTTCCTCACGCTCCAATTCAGAGTTACGGATATTTTGTAGCTCCTGTGCCGTAGCAAGGTTCAAATCGGAGAGAACCGCGGTTTGGTAATCGTCCAAGCCTAGTTTTTCAGCCATTTTTTCGGTGCGTTTTTCAGCCCTTTCCTCAGGGGAGGGGCGGTCACCGTTATTTGGCATAGGACCACGCTGTGCCAATGCCGCTGAAGAAATAAATACAATTGCCAAGAAAGTGCCAAGCACGAATTTCATCTTTTTCATCGTTAGGATTTTTGTCGGCCCCCTTTATGCGATAATTCGTATCTTAATGAGGGACGGATGATGGTTTAAATGATTTACGCCCCTATGACTTCCCCGGAATTGCCAAAAACCTTGTCTAAAGGTTAAGGCTTTGGTAAGAAGTCGTTAAAACGTAAATTTTATGGGGTACCCCCAAGCAACCTTTTTCCGTTTCACCGGATTATCCATTCGTAGGCTACACGAAACATTGACTTATTCAACCGTAATTCGACAGAACATTGAATCAAAAAGAACACAAAATCATCAAAGGCTGCATCAAGGGCGACCGTAGGTCCCAGTATGCCTTGTATGAGATGTTCAAACGGGATGTTTTCGGGATATGCCTGCGCTACGCCAAGGATAGGGCGGAGGGTGAGGATATGATGCAGGAGGCTTTTATCCGCGTCTATACCGATTTATACCAATACCGCCCCATCGGTCCCTTCGGGGGATGGGTGAGAAGGGTGACCATTAATTCCTGCTTGCGCTACATACGGAAAAGAAATCGTCTTGTATTTAACGATAAGGCTGAAGCCATGGCGGATGCCATGCCCGCAAGTGATGATATCCTCGGAAGACTTGCCGTGGCGGATCTCGTAAAATGGATACAAAAATTACCTGAAGGCTATAGGTTGGTGTTTAACCTATTTGTAGTGGAAGGGTATAGCCATAAGGAAATTGCCGATGAACTCGGGATTTCCGTTAATACCTCCAAATCACAATTATTCCGTGCGAAAGCACATCTCAGAAAAACACTTGAAAAAGTATTGATTTAGATTCTTACCGTTTTCGGTAGGATTTTGGTATCATGATAGTTTGACATGAACAACGATTTTTACAAACCTGATGACGACCTGGAGGATTTCTTCCGAAACCGTCTAGGGGAATTCAAGGATGAACCGCCCACGGATATGTGGGATCGGATAGAGTCCGATATTCCTCCTAAGCCCGCCGGCGCTCCACGAACGGTGTTCCTTTGGACGGCTAGGGCTGCTGCCGTTGCCTTAATCCTGGGTTTGGGGCTTTCCAACTTCTGGCAAAAACAGGAGATGGTGGAAATGGCGGAGGAACTTCAGCATTCCAAGCAGGATATTGCTTCCCTTGCTGATCGTTTGGACAATGCCATCGCAGGAAATATTCCGGAAGGTTCACAAGCCGTCCCGGCATCCGAGGAAATCGGATTTCCTTCCGTTCCTGTTGAACTGGAGCCTAATACGCCTCAATTGGTCGCGAATAAAGCTGCCGACGCAGGTGGTTCCGTGAAAAATGTTTTCCCGGTTATCCCGTCTTCGGAATTAGAGACGAATTTTACGGTAGTAGAATTCGTACCTCCCTTGAAGGAGCAGAGGACGGTAGTTTCCGGCACTATGCCTGTCCTTGAAACGAAGGAAAAAAATCTTAACGTTAAACCAACTTATTCGGAGATAAAGGGAACGGCATCGGGTTTGATTTCCCAAACGAGTGAATTCGATAAAACCCTTGCTGATATAGGACCGATTTCCGGTAACGGCTATTTTACGCCGAAGGGAAAAGGAAGTTGGTTTATCGCGGCAAATGCCGGAACGGAACATTGGATAAAAAGCAAAAAAGCCGAGGAATACCGGGAAACGGAAAAATCCATGCTGGGTTATGACGGCGGAGTTAATATCGGTTACCAATTAAATGATTCATGGTCCTTGTATACCGGGGTTGGTTACGGGGAAAACAGGTTGAGCATCCAAAAGCGAGGTCAATTATCATACGATCAAAGCTTGGAAACCTTAACGGAGGATGGTGTAGCCGTTTCTCCTTATAATATAGCTTCCGAAACGTCAGCCGGTGACTTCGAATTCGCGACGAAAATGAACCGTGACGAGGAAACCTTAATGGCTTCCGGGGAAATGCTTCCGCTTCAAACAAGAATGGAATATACCCGTGGCGTAGTGGAAATCCCACTTGGCGCCCGCTATGATAAGAGGTTGGGTAAAAATTGGAAAGTGGGTGCACGTGCCGGTTTGGTTCACCGTTTTAAGGTGAGGGAGCAAGTGGTACTAACGGATTTGGAATCCTATAAGGATGGAGTATCCCTTTCCATGCCCGCCAAGGGGAAAGGTGTGGTTACGGAAGGTAGCTCAACCTATAATTTGGGCTACGCGGTAGGCGTGGGGGCTTCCTATAGATTAACCGATAATTGGTCCCTTACGGCTGAACCGGTACTTGAAGGAACGCTTTCTAAGCCTTCTACTTCAAGAATTGATAAAAATTATCCCTATGTGGTAGGCGTTGAGGCAGGTCTAACCTATCATTTTTAATGAGATATTTGTAATTAACTGACCAACAACAAGTAAGAATTACTTTTCCTATAATTTTTCTTTACTTTTTTGATTCAAGATTTTGGTTTTTCGGGCGGTAGGTTCTACCGCCCGATCTTTTTTTTGAAAAAAATCATTTTTTTTTCAAACCCGCGCAACCTATCCCGGATACGATGTACTGATAGGGTGTGAAAAGATTAGATATTGAGTTTTTTGACCTTAGTTTATTTTAATCCAGTGAAACGGGAATTGCCTCGGGAAAGTTGGAAGCCCGTGGCAATCCTGTTTTTTAATCAGGTTTCAGATTGATGATTTAGTGTTTCATACCGGAATTACGGGGCGGCTTTCGAATATGGTTCGAAAGTCGCTTTCTTGATCCGGAAAGGGGGATGGTGCATTGCGCCATCCCCCTTTCCGGATCAAGAAATTAACCTCCCTTATTCCCCGCCCGATACGGTGTAGGAAAAATCCTTCAGGTTAATGGTGGCACTTTTACCTTCCATTTCCTCATAGGTAATAACTAATGTATGTTCATTATCCCAAGAAAGGGACTTGTCGCAGCCATGGTTACAGGAGTCCACCCATAAAGCGTAAAACTCGTTCGTGGCTTTGTTTTTTAGAATAACATCCCCCCTGAAATAAGAGATGGCTTCGTAAGCATCATTTGACACCTTACTGCTTTCGCTTCCTACTTGAATTGCAAATAAATCCTCCTTGTAGGGGTGTAGTTTTAAACTCCTTTTGTTCCCGGGTTTTTCCGTCCCGAAATGTTGTGGAATGTCCGGGTTGTCCGTATTCCACTTTTCCGCATAGTTTTGGGCGCTTAAGGGATCAAGATCCGCTTCGCTAGGATTGTAAAAATGCGGGTGGGTTTTGGCTTTGCCTTTTAAGAAATCAACCAACTCCGTTTGTGCTCCTTCCAGGGAGGCGAAATCGCCTTTTACGTGCCTTACGTCGCCTGTTTTGAGGTATTCGGGTTCTCCCTCATAATCCAACTTGGTAAATGCGCCATCTCTAGGATTGATCAAGCAGAAATGGATGGTATTCCAAGAAACCGCATTTCCGGTGGAACTGCTTTCCGCATCGAAGTAGAGGTATTTTGTTCCCTTGATATCAACCGGGTCCAATTTCCCCGAAAATTGAGTGTACTCGTTTTCCATGCTGAAGAGTTCCTTGGCTTCACCGCTTCCCTTGTACATGAATTTTCCTAGGGTGGTAAATAGCGGATCTCCTTCGCCGTCGTCATTGGCATTATAAATACAGTGCGGCTTACCGCCGATGGAATGACAGGCAATAGGACGGAAGCCCAATTCTTCCGCCTCCGTTTTTGCGTCAGTGGTTTCCTCCGTGCTTCCATTGGTGCCCGGTTCCGTAGCATCATTTTCCGGAAGGCAGGAAAAGAGGAAAACGGAAATGGACAAAAGAACGATTGGTAATAGATACTTTTTCATTGGTCTCGTGAATTTTGATACCGAAATTTATAAAATAAACCACCAATTTTAATCAAGATCAAAAAGAAAACCCTAGGCGCATCGCGCCTAGGGTTTTCTAGAATTTGTAGGAGGAAAAATTATCGAGTAATCAATACTTGTTTTCTTCCTATTACTTTACTTCCGTCCCGTAGGATTACGAAGTATTCGCCTACGCCCCATTCTGATACATCGAAAGAGAACCAGCCCTCACGAAGAGCGGAGGGGGAATTTTCTTCAAGGATGGCCTGTCCCGCCAAGTTTACGATACTCAAGGAGGAAACGGGGGAATTGTCCTCGAATACCACGCGGATGTAATTGGTTGCCGGATTCGGGAATGCCTTAACGGAAATCGCCATTTCATCAGTGTCGTTCAAGAAGGAAGCAAAACCACGGTAACCCGCATTGATGCTTTCACCGGGATCGGCGTAAGCCCATTCAAGAATAGTAAGGGTACCGGTAGAGGAATTAGGGACTACGCGCATCCAACCAAATGAATAGGTGTTGAAAAGCATAAATCCGATCAATTTGGGTTCGTCGTTCGCCCAGCCATCAGCCCAGCCTCTAGAGGCGTCGTAGGCATCGCCGTGGTCGAAATCCTCGAATTCGCCCATGTCGTCCTCACCGATGTTTTCATCCTCGTCCATGGTGCGGATAGCGGGTGCCTCATAGGAAGTATTCCAATTACGGACATAACAACCCAAGTAGGGAGATAAACCAATGTTACCCTCGAACGGGTTGGCAGTAAAGTCGGTAACGCCATCGTTATCGATGTCGATTACCACTCCTTCGGCACCATCGATGACCATACCTTCCCCGAAGGAGGTATAATGGACTTCAGCATGGATAATGGAAACGGTAAAAAGAAACGCTAAGAAAAGTAAGACTCTTTTCATGGTAATGGAGTTTGGTGGTGATTGAATAATGAAGTAGGTATTTACTTCCCTATTAAAATAGTGAAATCCTTGGAAATGTTCATCTTATGAATGCCGTCTTAACGGCATTTCGAGGGGGATACCTAAGCTTGGTTCCGTTTTAGTACGTGATTACTTTCCCTTTTGTATAGTCCGGAATACTATCCAATACCTCAGCCGAAAGCCTGAAGATATGATTTACCGGCTCCGTGTTCGCGGTCATGGTAATGCTTTTGGTTTGCTTCCCGGGTTTGTGGGTGGTATTGAATAATGCTTTCAGATACGTCGTTTCCCCGGGCAAGACAGGCGTTTTTGTCCAAGAAGGAACCACGCACCCGCAACTTGATTTTACGTTGTTGATGATAAGCGGACGCTCTCCTACATTGGTCACCGGAAACCGGTATTCCACGTTCTGCCCATTTATGATATTGGCCGCATGAACATGCGTAGGTCCGAACTTGAGTTGGGTAATGGTATTTTCAGGTAGTTCGTAATGGCTTAATGCGTTTTCTTGGTTTTGTTCCGATTGCCCGGAGCCGGAAGTGCAAGCATATAGGAGGGAAAGGAGCAAAATAAAGCATAAAGTCTTTTTCATGAGTATTGAATTTTTCATGAAACTACCCCTTGCTTATGCGATTCCCTGTTAATGGCATTACAATGAAATCTAATGATTCGTCAATTCTTTGAAAAGGAATGCTTAAGTTTGGAACCGTCCGAAAAAATCAAATCATGGCGAAAGGCAAGAAGCAATCCAAGAAGAAACCCAAGTCGGTAGCGGTTAAGGAAGTGAATAAGGAAAAGTCAATCACTTTGGACGGCTTTCCCTCTTTTTTTTCCAATAAGAAGGTCGCGTCAATCATCCTTTTTGCTTTTTCTTTTTTGTTGTATGCCAATACGCTAGGGCATGATTATACCCAGGATGACGCCATTGTCATTTATGAAAACGATTTTACAAAAAAAGGTCTAGCCGGGATTCCTGACCTTTTGAAATACGATACTTTCCGTGGTTTCTTTAAGGTGGAAGGAAAAGCAGGCTTGGTAGCAGGAGGAAGATATCGTCCCCTTACGCCCATTATGTTTGCCGTTGCTGCCCAATTTTTTGCTTCACCGGAAAAGGATGCCCAAGGAGAACCCGTACTTGCCCAGGACGGAAAACCGCTCAAGGATTTGAACCCTCAAGGGGTAAATGAAGGAAAAGGAAAAACCTTGAAATTCATTTTCCACCTGATGAACGTCTTATGGTACGGCGTTTCCGTAGTGTTATTGTACTTGGTTTTACTACGGCTCATGAGCATTGCCGGAATTACTTCCTCTTATGCGTATTGGGTGCCGTTTATTACCGCCCTTTTATTTGCCGCACACCCCATTCATACGGAAGCCGTAGCCAATATCAAAGGGCGTGATGAAATCATGTGCATGGTGCTTTCCTTGGCTGCCGTTTGGTTTGCCTTAAGGGCTTATACATCAAAAAATATTAAGGACACGGTACTAACGGCAATCCTCTTTTTCCTTGCCTTAATGGCAAAGGAAATGGCGGTAGCTTTTATTCCCTTCATATTCATGGCGTTCTTCGTTTTCATGAAAAAGGATTTCATGGATAGTGCCGCTAAACTTATTCCCTTCGTCATTGGTTTCGGGGCGTACTTGGTGGTTCGTTTTAGCGTGTTAGGGCTTCCGGGAGGAGATGAACCTCCTACGGAATTAATGAATAATCCCTTCTTGAATGTGTCCGCATCCGGGAACGTGACCACGGCTACCGGGGAAATCATGGCGCTTGCTAATTATACCCCCATGACCTTCGGGGAGAAGATGGGGCCCATTTTCTTGTCCTTGTGGAATTACTTGAAATTGTTGTTCGTGCCGGTGAGTTTGACCCATGATTATTACCCTAGGGTTATTCCTGCGGATACGGGTTCCAATCCCTTGGTTTTTCTAGGGATGATTTCTTATTTATTACTAACACTCTACGCGATTTGGGGCGTATTCATCAAGCGTTTCCATGCGGCAGTGGGGGTTACGTTTTTCTTGGTTTCGACCTTTATCATCTCAAATATCCCATTGCCCATCGGGGTGAATATGGCGGAACGTTTCATGTTCTTCCCTTCCTTGGGTTTTTGTTTTGTGGTGGCAATTGGTCTTTATCGTCTTGCCCAATATTTGAACCAGAAAAAGGAACCCGCCAAGTTTAGTGAAATGACGGTAGCTAATATCCTTGTCGGTCTTATGGTACTTGGTTTTGCATTCAAGACCATTACCCGTAACCCGGATTGGAAAGATAATTTTACCCTATTCAAAACGGATATCGCAAAGTCAGGGGATAGTGCCAAGCTTAGGAACGCCCTCGGCGGGGAATTATCCGTTCAATCGCAAAAGGCACCTTATATCGGTACGGGAGAGGAGAAAAAGATGTTGGAGGAATCCAATAAACACTTGACCCGGGCTTTGGAAATCCATCCTAATTATAAAAGCCCGTATTTAATAATGGGCAATAATTATTTCTACTTGAAGCAATTTGATAATGCCGTGGCAACTTACCATAAGGCATTGCATATTGATTCCGGTTTTTCCGATGCAAGGAATAATTTGGAAAAAGCATTGGAGCAGGCAGGGATAACGGCAGGTCAACAAGGGAAGATTAGCGCTTCATTAAAGCATTTTGAGGAGTTAATACTTTATCGCCCCACGGATCCAAAAATCCTCTTTTTTCTAGGTTCCTCCTATGGTCAGGCAGGGAATTATACTAAGGCATTGGAAAACTTATTGAAAGCGGAACAAAACAATACGGACCCAAGTAACAATGCTCGTATTTACCAATCCATTATGGCAACCTACCGGCAACTTGGCGATGCGGCAAATGCGGAAAAGTATGCGGCAAAATTAGGTGGTGGTTAATGCGGGAAATCACCCGGAAAAGAGTTGATGGAACAGAAGTCGGAAATACGTTTGATATAATCCACAAAAGCATCAAACCCAAAGGGTTTTACGATGTAGCCGGATGCTTGTAATTCGTATGCCTTTTCTATATCGCTTTTTTTCTCGGACGTGGAAAAAACAAGTACGGGAATATGGCGAAATCTTTTATCGGACTTGATTTTTTGAAGGAATTCAAATCCGTCCATGCGTGGCATGTTCAAATCCGTTAAGATAAGATTGGGTAAGTTCGCCTCTTCGTTTTCCAAAAACGCAAGACCTTCTTTTCCGTTATAGGCATAACTAAATACCATCTCGGAGGACGCTACCTTCAAGGCGTTTTTGAAAAGGACGATCGAACTATGCTCGTCCTCTAAATAAAGAATGTGTTTTCCGTGTCCCATTTGCCGACGAGGTTTGGAGGCATTTCCAAAATCCGAAAAATCTTCGGTGTGCAATTATTCGCGGGGGTCGGTTGTTAGTAGTTTGATGTTTACTTGACGGGTAAGAGAATTCAAGGGTTTGTTTGACCACAATTTCAGAAAAGGGATTCGATTTCGCGCTTAATTTCGTTGGAATGCCATTTTATGGGGGTGAAAAGCCCGATGCGACGGGTGAGTATTGTTTTTGTATTATCCGGAATTTTTATTCGTTTAAATCTTGATCCAATTAGGCAAATCTGTTGATGTATTTTCAACCAGGTGCTCCTCTAAAATATTGTTATTCGGACGTTAGACGCTAAATGTTAGACATTAGACAGTTGTTTACTAAAGTAACAAAACGGAGTCTAATATCTAGCGTATAATATCTAATATATTGATTTTTAGTCAAATGTATCAAGTTGAGTTAGCAATACCATTGCCTGTCAAAGCCTTAATATTATACGTGTGTGGTGCCTTTTTGTTCCTTGTCAGTGTACCTTTTCTTGGATTGAATTCCAATGATGCAGGATAATTTTCTCGAATTAGATTAATTTCACCCCGATCTAAAGATTTTCGATAGAATCAAAAAGAAGCTGCCTTGGGAACAAAGAACCAATATGAAAGAATTCTCTTCGGGCTGAAGGTGAAAAACCTCAGGGTCGAGCGGGGCATGTCCTTTTCGGAATTATCCAAGACCTCCAAGATGTCGGTTTCCTACCTCAATGAAATTGAGAAAGGTAAAAAGTTTCCCAAACCGGAGAAGCTCCGCTCTTTGGCGGAAGCGCTTTCGGTGGAGGTTCCTGATTTGGTTTCCCTCGAACCCAATGCCGCTTTAATGCCCGTGGCGGAATTGTTGAAATCGGATTTCTTGAGTGAATTGCCTTTGAACCTCTTCGGGATTGAATTACAAAAGGTAGTGGAAATGATTGCTAACGCACCCAAACGTGTCGGAGCATTCATCTCAACCCTGGTAGAGTTAAGTAAGAATTATGCCTTGCAGGAGGAAAACTTTTATTTCGGAGCCATGCGTGCCTACCAGGAAATGCATTTCAATTACTTCAAGGAACTAGAACTCAAGGCGGATGAGCTGATGAAACAACATAAGCTCAAAAGAGGAAAAGTAGGTTCAGGGGATTTGGAAGCGGTTCTATCCCGTGAGTATGGAATATTGGTGGATGATGAGGAGTTGTCGGCTCACCCGGAGTTGAATAGCCTTCTATCTTTGTACCTCCCGGAAAAAAAGATATTACTCGTAAGGGCTGGTTTGGACGAGCGCTTGAAAACCCTAACATTAGGGCGGGAAGTAGCGTATCAATTCCTTCAACTCAGGGACAGGTCTTATTTCACGCCCTTAAGAAACCCGCGATCCTTTGATCCGGTCTTGAATCACTTTAAGGTAACCTACTTCTCGGGGGCACTTGTCATGCACCGCGAAGACGTGGCAAAGGGCGTAGAGGATTTTTGCAACCGTGAAACGTGGGACGAGAAGGCTTTCTTGGAAATCATGGACTCCTTCAATATCACACCGGAGTTGTATTTCCACCGCCTGACCCAAATCATGCCCCACTCCTTTAAGTTGAACCAATTGTTCTTCATCCGGGTAAGGACGGAGCCGCTTACGTACAAGTACGCCATTGATAAAGTACTTCACCTGAACCAAAGCCACCACGCGGTAAGTAATAAAATCGCGGAGCATTATTGCCGCCGTTGGAATTCCGTACAAATTCTTTCCGAGCTTCAAGAGTTGAGGAAAAAAGGAAAAACCAGGACTACCGCCAGGGCGCAAATGATTCGTTACCACGGAACGGAAGATGACTACTTAGTCATAAGCGTTGCTATTCCCGCTAAGAGCATCAAGGAAAAGGATATCAGCGTAACCTTCGGGATATTAATGACTGAATCGGTAAAACGGACGGTGAAATTCGCGGCGGATCCAAAAATCGCTTTCAAGGAAGTAGGCAAAACTTGCGAGCGTTGCCCCATTACGGATTGTAAGGAAAGAGCCACGCCGCCTTCCGTATTGGAACGAAAGACGGCGTGGCAAGCTACCGAGGATAAGATGCGGGAAATGCTTGGTGCCTAAGCTCCTTCTTCACCCGCGGCTTCCTTCGCCAATGCGGCTTGGTAGAATTTAGTCAACTCCTTGTCGATATAATACTTGCTTTGTCCTCCTTCACCGATAAGGTTAATCTTGTCAAGGATACTCCTTGCTTGGTTCTCCTCCTCGCGTTGTTCCTCTACGTACCACTGTAGGAAGTTGAGCGTATTATAATCGTGCTCCTTGTAGCAAATCGCCACTAGGTCATTAATGGATTTCGTTACCTTTTTCTCGTGCTCGAAAACCAAACTGAATACTTCCTGGATGTTTTTAAACTCCAAAGGAGGTTGTTCAATGGCAGGCGTAATCGCGAATCCGTCTACTTCACTGAGGTAATGGAAAATCTTAAGCATATGCTCTCGCTCTTCCTCGGATTGGAAATGAAGAAACTGTGCCGCTCCCTCGAAACCTTCACGGTCGCACCAGGATGCCATTGCCATATAATATTGGGAAGCATAACCCTCCAAAGCGATCTGGTGGTTCAAGGCGGCTTCCATCGTTTTTGAAATCATCTTCTATTCGATTTTTTACAAAAATAGAGGGCTTTTATGTAAGCCTAATGGAATCAAACCCTTTTCGTTTGAATACGGTTCAATTTGTTTCGAGATTAATTATAAATAATGGGCTAATGGCTACTATAATCTTTTCTGATTAAAGATTCGCCGCCATTTCCCTAGCTTGATCAAAATGCCTTTTCTCATGCACAATCATGATCTCGAATGCTTTGGACAACTCATAGCTGATTTTATCGCTGGCAGGTGAGTGAACAATGATTCCTTGTTCCAATAAATCCTTACAATCCCGAATGAATTGCTTGAATTCCTCATGGTGCTTTTCCAAACTTACCAAGGCGTTGGGAATATCACTTTGAGCCGGTTCCCAAACCGGAAAGGTCTTGATTTTCTTCTTACGTTCCCTTGTAGAAGAATTATAAATGAAGTTCCCCATCATACGGTTAAAGAACCCGAAGCGGGACATGAAGGGTAGCTTTAGATTTCCTTCCCTATGTTTTTTAATCAAGGGATAGAAACTTTCGTTTATGGTAATGATGTGATCAATATTCTGGGCAATGGACCAAGTTTCGGGATTGGGCTTGGCATTGAGCTCATCATCACTCATATGTCCGAAAGCTTCCTTGAACATCGCCGTATTTTGGTCGATTTCTTCACACCATTGATTAATGATTTCGTCCATGATTTTAGAGCTTTAATTCTTCCGTTCCGGAATAAGTCATCGGTACTTTAATATCCACGCCGCCTAGACCAATTTTGATATCGCCCATTATTTCATAATTCACTTCCCTCTTCTTGAAAATACCTCCCAAGGAAGGCTTGATGTCTTGGAAAACATCCTTCAAGGGAACGGCGAACTCAAGTGGTAAGGTAAAGTCGGAATTGGCGGGCATGGAAGCACTTAGGTTTTGATCGATATCGGATACCTTCTTGCCGTCGACAAACATTTCCAAATCCAATCCGGTAATGGTAGCGCCTAGGGAATTGGGGTTGTTCAAAACCGCATCTCCCTTGAAGATTGCCTTCAATCCATCCCTAATGGAAATATCGGTGAACTTAACGTTCTTGATTTCCTTGAAGGAAGGTTCTTGAGGGGAGGAACAAGAAAATATGAATAGGCTTGCCGCAATGAATGCGAATAAACGAATGTGCTTTGTCATGTTTTGTCTAATTGTAGAATATTTCAGTTTCCGGAAATGATTAATTTAGGGCTCGAAGCTCTTAAAGACAAATATCCCTTTGTCGATCTTAATATTCAACCGGCTACTTATGAAAAAATATTTTTTTACGCTATTTGGAGTCATTCTCTTTTCGGCTAGCACATTTGCGCAGCCTACTTGGGCGGATGATATTTCTTGCATCATTTATAATCATTGCAGTTCCTGCCACAATTCGGAAGGGATTGCCCCTTTTACCTTGATGAATTATGATGATGCGTTTAATAATCGGTTTTCCATTGAATATTCTGCATCGCAGAAAACCATGCCGCCTTGGCCGCCCAACCAGGATTATAATGCAATGGCACATGCTACATCCTTAACGGATGAGCAAATCCAACTCATTTCCGATTGGGTTGCCGCCGGTGCTCCTGAAGGTGACCCGAATAACGCTCCCGAACCACCTACTTTTTCCGGGGAAGGAGAAATTACGGATCCTGACTATGTAGCTACTTTGGATGAATATACCGTTCCAAGCATTAATTCTGATCTATACCGTTGTTTCGTTGTTCCCACCAATCTAGGCGAGGATAAGATGATTACGGAAATCGAGATTATTCCGGGAAATAGAAATATCGTACACCACGTACTGGTATACCAAGATGTTTCCAACTCCGTGGTTAACCAAGATAATAACGAACCCGGACCGGGATATACTTGCTTTGGTTCCCCGGGGTCGAATTCCGCGGAACTGATTGCCGGATGGGTGCCGGGCTCCCGCCCTAGGAAACTTCCTGACGGTATGGGAATTCCCTTGCCAAATGGCGCGAATTTAGTGGCGCAAATCCATTATCCGGAAGGAAGTACGGGACAAACCGATCAAACCAAAATTCGTTTCAAATTCGCGGACGGGACTTCCGGTTTGAGGACGGTTTATAACCAGCCCATCCTGAATTTCTTTTCCACGATGGTAAATGGTCCCTTGTACATTCCTGCCAATGAGGTAAGAACTTTCTACCAAGAATATGAAATTCCCGTGCCTGTTACGGGTATCAGTATCGCGCCGCATGCGCACCTTTTGTGTACCTCCATGCGCGCTTGGGCGGAACTACCTGATGGTTCAACCATTGATCTAATTGATATCCCGAATTGGGATTTTGAATGGCAAGGATTTTATGACCTCCAAACGCCTGTAGTTTTACCGCCCGGAACCCTTCTTAAAGGTGAGGCTACTTATGACAATACCTCCTCGAATCCGAATAACCCGAACAGCCCTCCGCAAAACGTAAGTGCCGGGGAAGCCACCGGGGATGAAATGATGGTTTTCTATATGACTTTCTTGGTCTATAACTTCGGGGATGAAAACCTTGAGGTAGAAGATCGAACCGCATACAAGGATTACCTTTTGTGTAAAGACGGTCTTACGGATGTGGATGATCCAATCAGTTTAGACAGCAAAATTGAATTCTATCCGAATCCTGTAAAGGAAGGGGTTTTGAATATCAATGCCCCCTCGTACGCAAATGAGAATCTAAGACTTAGGTTGGTTGATATTACCGGTAGGGAAGTGTTCAATGCCGATTGCCAAGGTGCTTGTTCCTTGGAATTACCCACGTCTTTACCTGAAGGAACATACTTCGCGGAGTTGTTTGATAATCAAGGAAACCGTATTACGAGAACGGAGAAGATTACAGTTTTGAAATAAAACACGACATAATTCAGCGAAATTACGCCCGTTCGGACATCAAGTTCCGGACGGGCGTTTCTTTATTCGTGAAAGTCCGTATTTTAGGCATCGAAATTCAAATTGGCATGAAACGTTTATTTCCACTACTTTTTACCCTAGGAGCAATAGGGACGCTTTCCGCGCAACCTACTTGGGCTGATGATATTTCTTGTATCGTTTACAAGCATTGTAGCAATTGTCATAATGACTTTGGCGTAGCACCTTTTAATTTGATGTCTTATGATGAGGTGTTCGCTTCCCGTTTTGCGGTGGAAAGTGCCGTGGTCAATAAAAACATGCCGCCTTGGATGCCGGATCAAGAGTACGCACCCATGGCTTACGCCAATGTGCTTTCAGCCGAGGAAATCCAACTTATTTCGGATTGGGTAGCGGCAGGCGCTCCTGAGGGAAATCCTGCTGATGCACCGGAACCACCCGTTTTCGAAACGGAAATGGAAATCCCGGACGCGGATTGGACCATTACTACCGACGAGTTTACCGTTCCCAACAACAGCAGTGACCTTTATAAGTGTTTCGTGGTTCAAACCAACTTCGCGGAGGACCGCTACATTACCGCCATGGAGATTCTTCCTAGCAATAGGAATATCGTACACCACGTATTGATTTACGAAGATATAAGTAACGATCCCATTGAAGAGGATAATGATGATCCGAACGTAGGCTTCGAGTGTTACAGTACACCGCCTACCAATAGCCCTACGTCTAATTTGATTGGTGAGTGGGTGCCGGGTTCTACAGCGAGGTATTTGCCGGAAGGCACGGGTATTAAGATTCCTGCGGGAACAAACATTATTATCCAAGTACACTACCCGGAAGGTACTTCGGGACAATCCGATTTTACGACGGTAAACATGAATTTCACGACCGATCCGAACGTGCGTGAAATCTACAACGATCAACTTTTGGATCACTTGGAAAACATTGATAACTTCCTCATAATATTCCCGTATACTACACCTACTTTCCACGAGGAATATACCGTTCCTTATGATATGTCCCTAATCAGTGTATTCCCTCACGCGCACTTGATTTGCGAGCGGATGTGGTCTTATGCTGAATTACCGAATGGCGATATCATCAATCTAGTGGATATTCCTAAGTGGGATTTCAACTGGCAAGGATTCTACCACTACCCGCAACCGATTTTTGTTCCGGAAGGAACCAAATTACACGGCTACGCCAAGTACGATAACACACCTGACAACCCGAATAATCCAAATAATCCTCCGCAACTCGTTACCCTTGGAGAGGCGACCACGGATGAAATGATGCTCTTCTTCTATTCCTTTATGGAATACCAGCCCGGTGACGAGAATATCATGATTTATGATATTTCCTCCGATGGCGTGAATGATGCTTGTAGCAATTCCGTTGGTATTTATGATATCGATGAAAAAGTAGGTATCTCCATTTTCCCGAATCCGGTAATGGATGGTGGATTGAATGTTGATATCGCCGGTGAAATCGCGCCCGGGACTGAAATTGAAATAACTGACGTAACCGGAAGGGTAATCCTTAAAACCGTTTGTGATTCCGACAGAAGAATTACGCTACCGAATGGTGCCGGAAACGGAATGTACTTTGCCCGTCTTATCGAAAACGGGGTTCAAGTATCCAAAACGCAGAAGATTACGGTATTGAAATAAGAGGCTCAATTAGGTAAATCTGTTGCTGGATTTACAACTAGTCACTCCTCTAAAATACTGTTATTCAGACGTTAGACGCTAGATGTTAGACATTAGACAGTCGTTTACTAAAGTAACAAAACGGAGTCTAACGTCTAGTGTCTAATATCTAACATCTTGATTTTTAGTTAAGTGCATCAAATTGAGTTAGCAACACGATTGCCTATCAGAGCCAAATAAGAATGAAACGAAACGTTGGAATACTCATTTTCGAAGAGGCGGAAGTATTGGACTTTGCGGGACCTTTTGAGGTGTTTGCCGTGGCATCGGAAATCCATGATTTCAAGCTTTTCAATGTCTTTACCTTAGCCAAGGAGGAGGAAGCCGTTTTGGCGGTAAACGGATTGTCCGTTAATCCGACCTACTCCTACGCGAACGCCCCTAAAATTGATATACTTATTGTCGCCGGCGGTAACGGGACACGCGCCTTAATGAAGGACCAAGCTACTTTGGATTTCGTAAAGCGAGTTTATCCTTCTTGTGAGTTTTTGTTGACTATCTGCTCCGGGGCAAGGATTTTAGCCGCTTTGGATATGTTGGACGGAAAGCCTTTCTGTACGCACAATGGAGTATATGGGCACATGAAGGAGCTTGCGCCCACGGCAATCCCGGAACCAAATAAGCGCTTTACTTGGTTTGATAACGTGTATTCCTCAGGCGGCATTTCCGCCGGGATTGACCTTTCCTTCCATATTGTTGAAAAACTATTCGGGAAGGAGGTAGCGGATAATACCTCCGCGTACATGGAATACGAAATTAGGTATCGCGTTTAATCCATTCTTATGAATATTTCCGTTAGAAAATACAAGGAATCCGATTGGGATCGCCTTGCGGAAATCCATGATCCCGCTAGGATAGATGAGTTGGAAGGCTCCGTGGATTTGAAAGCCTTTATTCCCTTTAAGATTGCCGCTGTTGATGAAGATCTTATAAAAACCAGCACCGTTCTGGTAGCGGAAGACGAAGCCCAAGTCCTAGGCTTTGTAGCATTTACCGAGGAGGAAATTACTTGGCTATACGTGGACAAGAATCATTACCGGAAAGGTGTCGGGAAGGTCTTGGTAAAGGAAGCCCTTAAGCAATGCGGGAAGAAAGTCTATTTAGATGTTTTGACGGGAAATACACCGGCAATAAAATTCTATGAATCCCTAGGGTTTACGATTGAAAAAACGATAAAAGGAAGGCTGGAAGGTCCCAAGGAGTTTTTTGCGGCGGAAGGGCATTTGATGGTGCTGGAACGAAAATAAAAGAAGAAAAAATACCTCGGAGGTTTCTAAAACCTCCGAGGTGTTTTTTCTTCTTTTTTATCCTGCCTTAGCTACCGGCATCGATTCCGGTGGATAACTTAAGTCTTTGAGAATACGGTAGTGTTTTTTCAGTGCTACCCAAATATTCGGGTTTTCTTGATACACCAAACCATATTCATCACAAACCTCCTTGAGGATTTTGGTCAATGCCGGATAATGCACGTGGCAAACCTTAGGGAAGATGTGGTGGATAACGTGAATATTAATACCACCCATTAACCAGCCGGCGATATAACGGTCGCGCGCGAAATCAGCCGTAGTTTCCAAAACGTGGATGGCGTAGCTGTTGTCGATGTTCCCGTTTTCATCGGGTAGGGGATAGGTAGTACCCTCGTAAACGTGGGTTACTTGGAAAATCAAGGCGAAGGTCAAGCCCGGAAGGATGTGCAAGAAAATCCAAGCTGCGAACACCCAATACCAAGGACAGGAAAGCAAAAGCATGGGAACAACAAGGGTCGCACCATAATAAAATGCCTTTGATATAAGTAGGATCACGTATTCCTTAAAAGGGTGCTTGATATTCTTTTGGTTTCCGATATGCGCTTCGCCGAAGAACCATTTGAAATCCTTTGCCGTAGTCCATTGGAGCATTGCCAAGGAATAAAGGACAAAGGTGTAGAAATGTTGGTACTTGTGGTGGGGTTTCCATGGCTCGTGTGGCGTGAAGCGGAACATGCCGTGCGTTTCCAGGGTTACGTCCACCCCGTGAATGTTTACGTAGCCGTGGTGCGCCCCGTGCATTCTACGGAATAAGTATTCATTACCTCCAATGAAATTCATGGTGTACCCCAATATCTTATTCACCTTTTGGTTAGAGGAGTAAGCGTCATGCGTGGCATCGTGCATGATGACGAAGGCAATGAAAATATTCACGAAACCCAAAGCCATAAAAATGAAGCAGAGGGTAAAGAAATTGCCGGAGAACCAATCCGTAAGGATTAATCCGTAGACACCAATCCAAGCCGCGAAAGCGATGATGGTTTTGATTATCATCTCCGCGTTTGCATGGGGAGAAATATTGTTCGATTCAAAATACTCATCCACCCGCTTGCGAAGCTCTTGGATGAAAAGCCTTTTTTCGGGTGTGGTTTTGAACCTAACTCGCTTGGACTTCGTGGTTTGATTGAACATAATGATTGAATTTTACTTGGTAACCAGGGAATCCTGTAAGGTTTCCAAATGAGTATGCAAGTTAATAAGGAATTCCCAAACAGCTATAAAAACGGGATTAGAGGAGACCGGGTTTAAGGGAAACTTTACAAAATCCG
Source organism: Saprospiraceae bacterium (assembly GCA_020629475.1). Taxonomy (GTDB): domain Bacteria; phylum Bacteroidota; class Bacteroidia; order Chitinophagales; family Saprospiraceae; genus JAHDCE01. The sequence goes on along the minus strand of JAHDDF010000033.1, from coordinate 693 downwards.
GATGAACGTCTTATGTCCGTCCTTCTTAATGGATAAAACGAAAAATGCCCCGGCCCTATTTGGGGCGGGGCAACATTCTCAACCACAATACCGCTATCAACGGTAAATAACTTTAAAGTATAATCATCTATTCAGAAAAATGCTGTGGAGGTAGGACTCGAACCTACACGGGGAGGTTTCACTCCTAAGAGCTATCCCTGCATCCCCACCCCCGCGACAGGAGGGCATGGCTGCCTAAAATTTCATCACCCCACAGTATGGTGGTTATTTATGATAACCACCGCTTACAATTAATAGGTAGATAGTTTTACACGTTGCTGTAGAGGTAGGACTCGAACCTACACGGGGAGGTTTCACTCCTGGGAGTTATCCCTGCATCCCCACCCCCGCGACAGGGGGGCATGGCTGCCTTTGAGTTGGCTTAATGCTTTGGCATTGAATCGAGAATGAAATATTTTTTGATGAGACGAGGCGAAAAATGAGGATGATAGCAGGGCTATCAAGCCTTATTTTTTAACGCTGTATCGTCGAAAAATAATCATTCGCAGATAATGACTAAGTATAAAACCAACTCATACTTTCATCACCCTACAGTATGGACTGCCCTTTGGAAGTCCTTGATTAAAATAATCTAGCTGGGCTGTGGAGGTAGGACTCGAACCTACACGGGGAGGTTTCACTCCTAGGAGTTAT
>JAHDDF010000482.1 GCA_020629475.1 Saprospiraceae bacterium | reverse complement strand
ATCGGATTCCTACTTATCGCGGAAGGCGCGCATATGGCACACCTTATCGATGGTGCCATTCCTAAAGGTTACTTGTACTTCGCGATTGCCTTCGCTCTCTTGGTGGAGTTCTTGAATATGCGTATGCGAAGGGCTAAATCTAAACCGGTGCAATTGCACGGTGCGGGTGAGGATGGTAAGAAGGAAGGGATTTTGTAAAATCTTTTCCCCGACCCGAGTGTCGGGGCTTTGCATGTGCCGGTCGTTCCGACCTCGAATTCGAGGCCGGAACGACCGATTTTTTATTCCGCCGCTTCCCCATAATTCTCCTCCCAATATTCCACCATTCCTCGTTTGTCAAAAATCTTGGCGATGCTTTCGCCGGTGAAGTTGGTGGTGCCGCTTCCGTCGGATCTGATGGAATCTTGGAATTCGCTATCGATACCGTAAAACCATTCCCTTGGGATGAAGATTTGGTCAGCGGGATATTCCTTGATATTCCCGACGATGACGGTGGAATCTATCGTCAAGCCCTTGAGGTTTCCTGAAGCGAGATTCATATTCATCATACCGCCGTATTGCTCTTTCCAGAGGTAGAAAGGCTCTTGGCTGAGGTTGATTAACCCGCCGGTGTTCTTGTTCTCGGAGCTTAGGGATAAAGTAGTATCTACAAGCGTTTTTCCGTTTAAGGATGATTTTAACCTGTGGCTTCCTTCCGCTAATTTGATGTCCTTTCTTTCCCTATGTTGTAATTCATGGGGCGTACCGTTTAACTCCACCGTCATCACGGATTCATGGGGATTGTAAAAATAAATGGCTTTGGTAGCTTGGGATAATCCGTTGAGATTGACGCCTACCCAAATAAATAAGGGAATTACAATTGCCAATCCACCGATAACACCGATTAGGGTTCCTTTCTTCTTGTCCGGGTTTTCCATTTTTTGGATTTTAAAATGAAGGTAGGGAATTTCAAGTTTCCCCGATTTCGTGGAACAAGACAAAAGAGTGTTTAGAGTTACCCTACATAAAGCCATTTTCCCGAAGTATCCTCTTGTACCACCATTCCGGAATATCCCCTCTATTGAAGTATGCTTGTACCTCCTCGATGCTTCCTTTATTTCCGTAATCGATTGTTTTTTCAAAATTCCCTTGGGAATCATAGTATTTCCAAACACCTACCCATATTCTCCAATCCTTATAAGTACCCTCCGATTTTAACATACCGGAAGGGTAATACTTTTTAATAGGACCTTCGACCCTATCACGGTTGTAATATCCCTCTTCCTTGATATTCCCGTTTTCGTAATAATTGATCCATTTTCCGTGCCCTTGCCCGTCTACGTATTCTTGCCATGATTCTAGTTTACCATTGGGATAACGAGCAGTTAGTACTCCGGTATACGGTTTGGATTCTCCTTTGGCAAAATATCTATAAACTCCGTTGGAAGTTCTTCCTTCGGTTTCCGACATGGATAATTCCCGTTTGATTTCAGCCTCATTCATTGATAACTCCCTTTGGGCGTAAATACAAATGGAAAGGAATATCATTAAAGATGTGCATACGAATTTCATAATGATTGATTTTCCATACATACGAGTCAAATAGGGATTTGGATTTTAAGAGAGGATATTTTGTCTAATTGATTCCTAAACGGTGAGTATGCCAATAGGTGGGTGCACCTTACACTTGCCCTGAACGAAATTGCTCCGGCGTAAGTGATGTATGTCTTTTAAAGTATTTATAAAAATTGGTAGGCTCATCGAATCCTAGGGTGTAGGCGGTTTCTTTTACGGAATCCTCCGTATTGATAAGGTGTCGTTTTATTTGTTTGATATAAATTTCATCAATGAATTCCTTGGCGGATTTATTAATAATTCCTCTTGTAATATTATTTAGGGTTTTGGTGCTTATGCCTAATTCTTTGGCGTAATAGTTTACTTGGGAATATTGGCTTACATTCTCCTCTAGTAACTCTTGGAACGCTAAAAATTCAGAGAGGTGTTTCCTACTTCTAATGACCGGGTTCCCTCTTGATTTTATCCGAAATAGTTTTGTAATTAAAATGTTCAATTCACTTCGAATAATTCTAGGGGAATATTCATCATTAATTGATAAATATTCTTTTTTTATTCTATCGATTAAGGGAAATATTTCATAGTACTCCGTTTCGGTTAATTGTAGTTTTGGGCTTGCTAATAATTCATTAAAAAGTTGGAGATTTTTTTTGAATTCTAACTCCTCTAAATAGCTCACTAAAAAATCATAAGTGAATATTAGAATAAAACCTTCTACATTTTTTGCCCTGACGAATTTGTGTAATTGATCTTTTCGTATCGTAATAAGGGTTCCCTTTTCGTAAGGGTATTCCAAGAAATCAATGACGTGTTTTCCCTTTCCTTTTGTAATGAGCGTAATCATAAAGAACTCTACCCTGTGCGGATCAAAAGGGTGGTGGTCCATATTCTCCCTGACCAGTAATTCCTCCAATTGGATAATATCAAACGTAGAACCCGGGTTTTGCCGGTTCTTGAATTTGATCAACTTAGGTTTTTGCTCCATCGGTAGAGGAAATTATTCCTCTACAAGTACATTGTAAAGGAACATCAGTGAAACGTTATCGCTAATATAAGTATCTAAATATCCTAAACTTACACCAAAGGCATTGCAAACCTTTTGCTTAAGTCTTAAGCGCATATCTCCAGGGTTCATAATGTCCATCCCGACCGTGGATTTTTGCAAACTCATTAGTTGTTCTATATCATAGCAACTGTACCAGCTTTGCATTTCCTTGGAAAAGTGGGACATGCCCATTTTACCGTTGTACCTATCTTCAAAAATGGCGGAAGCTTTTTCGTAATTATCATCATGATGGATACAAATGACCTTTCCCGTTTCCGGGAACAGGTAAAAATATTCACCGGTATAAACGGAACCGAAATGCAAACCGGGGAAAATTCGATCCATATCCCCCAAGCTCCAGAGTTCATAATAGGTCAGTAAATTCGACATCATATGGGCTACGCCGCCTAGGTTTATACCGCCATCAATACTATGGTGCTCGAAATATTCATCCATGAAGGCTTTCGCCTTTTTATTAATGCGTTTGATTTTTAAAACCTCAA
>JAHDDF010000481.1 GCA_020629475.1 Saprospiraceae bacterium | reverse complement strand
TGAGGAATACAAGCGCCCGAAATTCGAGGTAAATTTTGATCCCGTTTCCGAAAGTTACCGCTTAAATGAAAAGGTAAAAATCCAAGGACACGCAAAAGCTTTTGCCGGAAATAATATTGACGGCGCCACCGTAAAATACCGCGTGGTTCGTACGGCAAGATATCCTTATTGGGGATACTGGTGGCGTCCTGCCCCAAGCTCGCCCCAAGCAGAAATCTTGAACGGGGAAACCACTACGGACGGTGAAGGGAAATTCGAAATCGCCTTCGATGCCGTTCCTGATAAAACGGTTGATCCTTCATCCAAACCGGAATTCAATTATGAAATTACGGCGGACGTGGTTGATATCACCGGTGAAACCCGTTCCTCTACCACCAACGTAACCGTAGGAACCATTGCCTTATCCATCAATACCAATTTATCCGGCAACTGGAATTCCGATAGTTTAAAGACCTTAAAAATCACCACTTTGAATCTAAACGGTGAATTTGAGGCAGCGAAAGGAAGCATTTCCGTTCAAAGGTTGAAATCACCGAAAGTAGTTTATAAATCCAGGTATTGGAGCGCACCTATAAAATGGATGCTTTCCAAGGAAACTTACGACAAGGATTTACCGGGCTATTCATACAAGAATGCGCATAGACCCGATAATTGGGCATCCGCGGGTTCCGTTTATGAAACTTCTTTTGATACCAAGGATAAAAAGGAGCTTGATCTTAAGAAAGTAGGATGGAAACCCGGAAAGTACAAGGTTACCGTTCGTAGCAAGGATCGCTACGGTTCGGAAATCGTTAAGGAGAATTTCTTTGACGTATTTGACTGGAAAAACGGCGTTGCCGGCGATACAGGCTTATTTACAAATACGGATAAGCCCAATTACGAGCCAACTCAAACCGCAAAGGTTCTTCTTGCTTCAGCTCATGAGGAAACTTGGTACCTTTTTGAGTCGTCTCATCAAGGTAAAGTAACGACGAGGAAGTGGATAAAAGCAAAAGGGCCGGAAGTCCTTAAACTTCCTGTGTACGAAACCTACAGGGGGAATTTCCACTATTACGTGCATACCGCTAAGAACAACCGTCATTATACGGATAGTAGGGCTGTAAGGGTTCCTTGGTCCAATAAGAAGTTGAAAGTTGAATTCGGGACCTTCCGAAATAAACTTTACCCGGGTCAAGAAGAGGAATGGACGGTAAAAATATCCGGTCCCAACAAGGATAAGGTCAATGCCGAAATGGTTGCCGCCATGTATGATGCCTCCTTGGATCAATTCGCGGCGAACGATTGGTATTTCTCTCCCTATGGATTTGACTACTCCATTGGAACCATGAATACCGGCAGATTAAGTGCCTACAATTCAAGCTTGGAACAAGAGAATTGGAATAAGAGCCGAGTGGATGTAGAATCCGTAAATTATAGGGAATTGCAATTCTTCGGTTTCCCCTTCAGTGATTACCAAATGTACCGTTATGAAATGGCATTTGAATCCTTGGCGGGATCCGCGCCCATGATGGAAGAGGATGCGGTAGTAGGAAGTGCCCCACCACCACCGCCACCGCCAAAAATGGCTTCAAAACCCAAGGCGTCGGCAGCACCCGAGCCACCAATGGCTCCTTCAGGGATAGCAGCTGATTATGGTGCAAATTTGGATAAATCCGAATCAACGGAAGAAGGGGAAAAACAAAAGGAAGAGGATGTCTCGGACGTAAAGGTCAGGACCAACCTAAATGAGACAGTATTCTTTATGCCGGATCTCAGAACGGACAAGGACGGTAATATCATCATCAAGTTTACGATGAACGAGGCACTTACGGAATGGAAATTCCTAGGGCTGGCGCATACCGCTGATTTGAAAATCGGTCAAGTCCGGGAAAGCATCGTTACGCAAAAGGATTTGATGGTTATGCCGAATCCGCCTCGATTCTTCCGTGAAGGTGATAAGATTGAGTTTACCGCCAAGGTTTCCAACCTTACGGAAAAAGCGATGAAAGGCACAGCCGTTCTTCAACTTTTCGATGCGGTAACCAATGAACCCGTGGACGTTCAATTGGGTAACCGTAATTATTCCCAAAGCTTCGAGGTAGAGGCAGGCAGATCCGCCCCTCTTTCCTGGAAATTAAACATCCCGACGGGCGGTGTAAATGCGGTAACGCACCGTGTTATCGTAAAAGCCGGTGACTTCTCCGATGGTGAGGAAGATGCACTTCCTGTTTTGACCAATAGAATGCTGGTAACGGAAACGCTACCATTGCCGGTTAGAGGCGGAAAAACGGAAACCTACACTTTGCAAAAACTGAAGGATTCCGGTAATTCCAAAACCTTGGGTCACCATAAGTACACCCTTGAATTTACGAGCAATCCGGCTTGGTACGCGGTGCAGTCGCTCCCCTATTTGATGGAATATCCATACGAGTGTACGGAGCAGATTTTCTCCCGTTACTATGCCAATAGTCTTGCCTCTTCCGTAGCGAATTCCCACCCTAAGGTGAAGCAGGTTTTCGATTCTTGGAAAGGGACGGATGCCTTGGAATCCAATCTATCCAAGAACCAAGAATTGAAGTACGCTTTGCTTGAGGAAACCCCTTGGGTTTTGGATGCGCAAAGTGAGGCACAACAGAAGAAAAACATCGGTTTGTTGTTTGACCTGAACCGTATGGCGAAGGAGCAAAACAAGGCAATGGCTACGCTTCAAGATCGCCAAACGGCAGGTGGAGGATGGTCTTGGTTCCCGGGCGGACGTGATTCCTGGTACATCACCCAATACCTTGTGGAAGGAATGGGCCATTTGGATAAGTTGGGCGTCAAGGACATCAAGGGAGACGGACCAACCCGAAGAATGGTTGAAAACGCGGTTAAGTTTATCGACCGTGAAATCGTGGAATATTATAATGATATGGAAAAGCGCGTCAAGCGTACCAAGGGCAACATGGCGGATGATCACCTGAGCAATATGGCGATTCATTATCTCTATGCTCGTTCTTTCCATGATTATTCCATGTCCGGCGATACCAAGAAGGTACATGATTACTTCATGGGTCAAGCGGCTAAGTATTGGTTAGGTAAAGGTGCTTACCAAGAAGGAATGATTGGTCTTGCCTTGCACCG
>JAHDDF010000480.1 GCA_020629475.1 Saprospiraceae bacterium | reverse complement strand
GATTCGTTTTAAATAAGAACAATGCCTTAGCTAAAAGGTTGTGCAAAAGTAGGAAAAATTGCTTTGGATGTAATACCAAATTCCTTTGAAATAGAATGAAAGACGGAATGATTAAACCCTACTCACCTCCGTTTCCTTCACCCAGCCTTCATCACCGTTCACCAAACCTACCTTAATCCACTCCCCTATCCTATCGCGGATACGGAGTTCGGTTCCTTCAAAAATTTCGAATTGGGTGGTTCCGTCCGGTGCGTTTAGCAAAGGCGTTTTATCCGAAATAAGAATGGCGAGGGAATCATCACTTTCCATTTGAGCGGAATTTAGTGCTAGGCTAATCGGTAAAATGGAAATCAATAAGACCATGATACCGCCCATAAAAGAAAGCCCCTTGGTTTTTCTTGTTTTTGCGACGGACCAACGGAACAATAAATAAAAACCAAGGCTCACGAATAAAATGGAAATAAGTGCCCATAATCTTGAATTCAAGATTCGACTTAATGAATCAAACCAAGAAAACAAAAAGAACTTCGGTAATGGGCTTACGTCTCCTTGGATGCTTTCTTTGGCTAATTCTAAATTGAATTGGATGTCTTTTGAAAACGGGGAAATCCTTGCCGCTTTTTCGTAATATAAAATGGCTTTTCCTAGTTCGTCATTTTTGTAATACGCATTCCCTAAGTTGAAAAATAGTCCTACACTATTATCATATCCTGAATGTCCTAAACCATTTCTATATTCAAGGATTGCCAACTCATAGTTTCCTGCTTCATATTCTCTATTCCCTTCCTTAATCGGATCGCCAATAACAGATTTACCGTAGCAGCAACATAAAACAAGAAGAAAAAGGAAAATGAACGGCAATTTTTTCATAGCTTGAAATAATATCGAATTTACAATAAGGTTCCTTTATTTAGGTTTTCTTTCCTTGGGTGCAGGTTTTTCACTACCCGGTTTCTCCTTGGGTTTTTCTTTCGGATTCCCCTTGGATTCTCCTTTTGTTTCAGGGCTTGACTCTCCCTTGTTATCTCCTTCTTTATCAACCACTTCTACTTCGTTCTTTTTAGTAAAGAAATCCGCAGGAACTTCACGACCCGTGAAGGGGAAATAATGAGGAGAACCTAAATCATCCGGTGATTTCGGGCGCTTGGATTCCCACCATTTAAAATGGGATAGTTGTACGGAACTAGGCTTGTGCCCTTCAATGGGTAAAGTCTCCGAAGTTGGTTCAACGTAAAACTTGACACGGTTCAATTCCCCGTCCTCGAATTTCAATAACATATCGCTGCATTGGGTTTTATTGACACCCATATAAGCCTCGTTATCATCTTGTATATAAAATACGGCTTCACCGTTGCCGTTCACGTTCATTCGATGGGGCTGATTATCCGTGAAATTGATAATAATATCCTTTCCTTGTATTTGATTAAAGAAATACTCGTTGGGCGTATCAATAATCGCTGCTTTTTGAATCAGGAAAACGGAATCAACTTGCTCTTCTTTTAAAGTAATGATGGTGGTGTCCGCCGTGAATTGAGTAGAATCCGACCACATGATCGGAACCGTAAAAAACTTAAAAATAGAATCCGTGGCATTGTAATTCATGGAATCACAAACCACTTGGAAATCACTTTTATAAATCCTTACGTCACGGTAACCAACGAGCTGTTGTAAGGTATCTCCCTCACCCAATAATATCTTCTCCGAAATCAAGGTATCAGCGGAAAGAAATAAAGTGTCATCATCCAATAAGGATTGCATAAAAGGACGTCCCGTAGCCAAGACGTATTCCGTATCATTATTAAAAAATAACTCCTCCGAAAGGATGGTCAAATCCTCTACGGTGTCCCGGAAAACGACATCACCTCGTGCATATGCGTCTCCCGTCCCGTCCTTGTATTCCACGTATTGCGCCTCAAGAATCTGCACGGAATCCGCGATATAAACATCACCTTCAAGAATGGTGGTTTCGGTCTCGGCATCATAATCCGAACTTTGCGCAATGACCGTTCGACCATCCCCGACGGCTAATGTTTTTCCTTCGGTTTTGTAGGAACCCGTCTTTCCGTTATAAATAATAACATCCGCGGTTACTTCCTGTTCCTTATCCTTGAAATAGGCATTCTGCTCCAAGCGCATGATTTCCGTTTCCTCATCATACCGCATAACATCCGAGGAAGCGAATTTATCCTCCTCGCGGAATTTGGCGTTCCCTTCGAGAATCACCTTCCCTATTCCTCCTTCATAACGCATGAGATCCGCAGTGGCGGAACGTTCCCCTTTCACGTATTGCGGATTCTTGGAAAACTCGGCGTATTCCTCTTGGTAATCGTAATATCCTTCTTCACAGTATATCTTGGAGGAATCCGTTAGGATGAGCGTAGGTCCTAGAAAATCGGAAAAGCGGGTTTCCGTATTATAATTGAGGGTATCCGTTTTGATGGTGGCATCCTCATCTATGATAACCACGCTATCCCGGAAAAATGCGTCCTTGGTTTTTACCTCGTAAATCCCTACCCGACTGGTTAATTGGGCATTCCCGGATTTTAGCAATGCCCAATTCTCGTAGGAAGCGATTTCGGTATCCAAGTTATAATCCAAGCGTTCCGTGTAAATCTCATCCAAGCTATCTTGCAAGACCACGTTACCTTGTAAATACGCATCCTTAGTATCCCCGAAATAACGAAGCGTATCCGAAAATACATTGGTGGAATCCTCTTGGAGAATGGTTACGTCACCCCAAGCCCAAATGGCGTTTTGCCCCACGTACCAATAAGCCGTATCGCAATAAAACCGGACGCCTTCTTGGCTAAAAATTACGTTTCCCTTTAGGTGCCTGATTTCCTGATCGCCTTGTTGGAATCCCACGATTTCATCCGCGTTTTCCATATCGATTACCTCGGAGGTGTCTCTTTCACTAGGACGAACCGGGCGAACCGGAGCCGTGGGTCTTTCCTTTTTAGGCGGTAAAACCTTTTCTTGGTTAACCGGTCGCTCCAAGGGCTTTTTCGGACGGGGTTCTTGGGCAAACACTTGTAGTGCCGCCATCAAGAAGCAAGAAACCAACAGAATTTTCAGGAGCAGGATTCGCATGTTCAAATAACGAATAAACGC
>JAHDDF010000479.1 GCA_020629475.1 Saprospiraceae bacterium | reverse complement strand
TAAGTGGTCCCACAAGGACTTGAACCTTGGACCCCCTGATTATGAGTCAGGTGCTACTAACCAACTGAGCTATAGGACCGTTCCGCTACTTTTAAACGGAAACCCGCGAACGGGAACGCAAATTTAAGGAATTGCTTCGTTCATTTTTACCATTTAACCGCTTTTTTCTCGGAAGGGTTCCATTAGGGTGTATCTTTGTGCCGAAATTTGAAACAACAAAGCATGCCGGCACTCAAAAATCTCATCTTCGACTTCGGGAACGTCATCATTGATATTGATCCGGATCTTACCCGGATTGAATTCGCTAAACTGCTTGGTATTGAGCAAGCTATCCATAGCAGGGAGAAGATCAGAGCTTCGGGATTATTGGAAAGATACGAGACCGGAAAGGTGTCCGAAGCGGCTTTTATTGCCGAAATGAAGGAACATGCCCAAAGACCGGATATTTCAGACAAGGAAGTAAGGGACGCTTGGTTAGCCCTGCTTCAAGAAATTCCGCCGGTACGTTTGGAAATGCTAAAGGAGTTATCCAAGGACTACACCTTGTACATGCTTTCCAATATCAACCACTCTCACGCCACTGTTATTCATGAATACTTGCTTTCCGACTTTGGCATCAAGGAAGAGGAATGGCGCGGGATGTTTACCAAGATTTATTACTCCCACGAAATCGGTTACCGTAAACCCGACGCCGATATTTTTGAATTCGTGTTGGAAGACGCGAACATAAAAGCGGAGGAATCATTGTTTATTGATGACCTTGAAGAAAATACGGCAACTGCAGCTTCCTTGGGATTCCGCATTCATACGAATGATCCTAAAGTCGGGATCGAGAATGTTATTGATCAATTATTAAAAGAAGCCTAATGCTAAAGACGAAAGTAAAGGCATCGGAGATTACGAACCTGACGGACGCCCGCTACTTCTCCGCTTGGGAAGTGGATTTCTTGGGTTTCTGTTTTGATAAAAACAGCGCTTCCTACATCACGCCACAGGACGTAATGGCAATGAAGGAATGGTTGCAAGGCCCCAAATTCATCGGCGAGTTTGCTGCACCCTACGAAACCGATGAAATCCAAGCATTGGTGGATGCCTTGGGTTTAGACGGCATACAAGTAGCTTCTGATTGCTCCTTGGAAGCATTGAATTTTTTCAAGAAACAGGAAATCCCCGTTCTCTTGGAAACCAAGGAGGAAAACATCCCGGATCTTCCTCCAAGCATAGGTGATTTGGTGGATCATCTAATCGTAAAAATGAATGAACCGGCACCTGAAATACTCAAGGAAATTTGTAAAAACCATCAAGTACTTCTGGATGGCGGATTCACTTCCGACCCTTGGCAGATTCTGGATCAAACCGGAGCGGCAGGGATCATTCTTCGTGGAGGCGAGGAAGAAAAAGTAGGATACAAATCCTTCGATGAAATTGATGACATCTTTGAAAAATTGGAAATACTTCAATGAAATTCGATGTCAAAATAAACGTGAATCGTCCCGTAGCCGAAGTCTATAAAAAGATGCTCGATGCCAATTTCATGACGAAATGGGAAACCAATTTCAAGGCATACAAACAAACCGGCGGCAGGAAGCGGATGAAAGGCGGTACCGGCGTAAGACTATACGAGGAAGCCGACGGCAGCACCACCAAAATCAAGGAGGAAACCTTTGAGGTAAACAAGAACCAATCTTGGCGCTACCACTTACAAGCGGATAATTTCGGGACGGAAGTCCTGTGTCAATTCTTGGACCAAGGGGAAACGACGGTTATAAAGGAAAGTTCGGATCTATACTTCCGACCTAGAATCCTAAGCGTTTTCGCTGTTTTCATGAAGGGAGCAATGAAAAAACGCAGAATGGAGGACCTCAAGAAATTCAAGGCGGAATTGGAGAAATGATACGTATCAGCAATCATATCGAAATCCAAGCGGAACCGGAAGTGGTTTTTGAATTCCTGGTTAATCCGGAAAAGCTTCCTGAATGGATGTCTACTTTGGAAGAAATGATTTACGAAGGGGAACCCCAAGTTGGCGCGAGTTCGGAACAGACATTTTCCCAAAACGGGAAAACCATAAAGGTTACCCAAACCATTACGGCGTTTAACCCTCCTGAAATTTTTGCGGTAAGTCTTTCAGGCAAGGACTTTGACGGCAACGCATCCTTCAATCTCTCCCCTATTCCTTCGGGTACATTATTGAAAGCGGAGGAAATCCTGAAACCCAAATCCTTTTTCTTTAAGGCATTTTCGGGAATGGTAGAAAAGGTTACCAAAATCCGTCAACAAAAGGATTTGGAATCATTGAAAAATGCCATAGAAAACCCATCCTAATGGCAGGAAAATTATATCTAATCCCCGTAGGTCTTGGAGAAGGTAGTGAAATAGTCCTCCCTGAATACCTTAAGGATAAAGCAAGGGAATTGAATTGCTTTATTACCGAACGGGCACGGACGGGTAGGCGCTTTATTAGCTCCCTGAAACCCGGACGCTCCATTCAAGAAATGACCTTTTTTGAATTGGATAAAAGGGAACCCGCCCAAGGAATTGACGAAATGTTACAACCTGCATTACAAGGAACGGATACCGGCTTAATGTCCGAGGCGGGCTGTCCGGGTGTGGCGGATCCCGGTGCTTTGGTGGTAGCAAGGGCTCATAAATTGGGGATTGAAGTCGTACCTATTGTAGGACCTTCCTCTATTTTGTTAGCCTTGATGGGTTCAGGGATGTCCGGTCAGAAATTCGCGTTCAAGGGATATTTACCCATTAAATCACACGAGAGGTCAAGAGCGATAAAAAGCTTAGAGAAAAGGGCTATCAGTGAAAAAGAGACGCAAATCTTCATCGAAACGCCCTACAGAAATGTCGGGATGCTCGAGGATTTATTAAAAAACCTATCCCCTAGCACGAAAATTTGTATAGCCACGGACTTGACATTACCTTCGCAAAGCATTAAAACCAAAAGTGCGCAGGAATGGAAAAAAACGGGTCTTCCCGATATCAATAAAAGACCCACGGTTTTTCTCATTTATATGTAATCCCACCCACGAACCGAAGCTGACAATCCCGATTGAGAAAATCTAAAAACACCACGACGAATGGCACACCTGAATAAATTTATT
>JAHDDF010000478.1 GCA_020629475.1 Saprospiraceae bacterium | reverse complement strand
TATTCCTCAACCAGAATGGATTTCATGTTTGTACTCCTGTCTATATAACAATAAATACGCATGGGGCCAAGCATACCGCTTTCAGGTGCCGTAAAACTACCTGAAATGGTACCGAATTCATTGGTGGTTAAATTCAGTGTTTTTACGTCTTGGGAATTGGCATCTTTGAAAACTACTTTGACGCCTCTATCCGTTACGATTTCAGGTTTTTTATTTTCCGCTTTTTCTAATACGATACCCTTGAAATAAATGGTTTGTCCGGGACGGTAAATTGCACGATCCGTAAAAATATGAGTGGTTTTTTGCTTCCTGACATTCGTACTACGAGAGGAAGAATAAAAATTACTGGAAGGCTTATAAATATCCGTTCCTTTTGTTATTTCAATTTCAAAGGAACCAATATCATTTCCGGGATTGGTTACGTAACCATCTTGGTCGGAAACATCACTGCCTATATTTTTCTTAACGTATTTTCTTTGAATGCTATTCCATTTTTCGGTGTAGAAAGTAACATTCGCTCCTTGGACGGGGGCACCTGATTTTCTATTGATAATATAAATATCAGCCTTGCCGTCATTTTTATTCCTGTGCCAATAATTCAAATCGGAAACGGTGAACCTTAGGAAAGTAACCGCTTCATTCTCGTTTGAAAAATCCTTGGTGGTAGAAACGGCAATGGCATAATTTCCGTGCGGTAAAGCCTTGACTTTAAATTCCGTAGAGTAATTATGGTGGTCTAAATCTCCCGGCATTCTTAGCATGGCTTCTTGGACAGCGGAACTGTTTTGGAATACCTTGTATTTTTCCCCGTACTTGGCATCATTCCATTTGGATTCGGTTTCCTTATCCATTTTAATGACCTTATACCACGCTTGGAAAACGTTTCTGTAGGAAATTAAAACCGGAAAATCATCCTCGGAAGGAATAATGTTTTCCGCCTTAATACCTATGGTTTTACGTTCAATGTCAATAATGACATTCCTTAGCATATCCGCACCCCTTGATTTGGGAAATAATTCTATCCCTTTTTCACAAATGGCTTTGGCATCTAAATAGTAGGTCTTGTATTCCGGGGCAGTTTCCGGATCGTAATCACCTGCCTTGTTTTCGATGATGGATGCGATTTTCGCGTCTACAAGCGTGCTTGATTCGTGATTTCTATACCTGTCTCTTAATGCAATTAAAGCATCGTAATATAAATCCTCCTTTTCGGAAGAAATAGAATTGTTTTTAACGAAGTTTAATCGCTTGAGATCCGTATCAACTACAGCAGCAATTTGGGACTTATCTAAATGGAAAGAAATTAGCTCTTGATATAGCAATAAGGTCCTATACTTATATGCGGTTTCATCAGGGGTGTTGAACTTGTGTTTTACGAACTCGGGACCCGGCGCGAAAGCCTTATCATCATCGATATAAAAAGGGTCTTTGGCTTGGGTTAGATAACTTCTTTCATTGGAGAAATAATCCAAGGCACGATGCACCAAAATATCATACATCGTCGGTTGTACTTCATCCGCGTTTCGGGTTCCTTGTGCTTTTTCGGAACCGGAAAGAACGGCATCAAAGTCCTTGATGTCCACGTTCCTTAAATCCTTATTGGAAATACTTGCCCAATACAATTTCGCGGTTTCCTCATTCAGTTTTTTCAGGGACCAGGTACGGATATCCTCGGGTACCCAATCGCCGGTATCGGTCCGATCACGTAGGGTCCAACGGTTATCATCCGTGTAGCGTTGATAAATTTCAGCCAAGGCGGATTGCATGATATCCCTTGCAGGGAAATCCAAGGATTTGATTTCGGTGGAAATAGCGTGGATTGCCTTAATTCGTCCGTCTTCCTCGGTTAAAAAGGCATTTAGCTTTTCACGGTACAACAGGGACTTAACCATTTGAGCTTGGTTATTGTCCTTCTTTGCGCGTGCTTGGATTTCCAATACTTTTTCCAAGGCGGATTTCGGGAGCCCCCTGTTGTCTAGGGAATCCACGACCCTCCAGGCATCGGAGTAATCGTCGTTATTAAAGTTTAGCATTACGTTTTGGTTGGTTTTTCCTTGCTGGAAACTACAAAAGGTTCCTACCGTGATGCATAGTAGCGCCGCGAAGAGGAACAAGGGCAATCGATTTTTCATTTCCGGTACGTTTTTCAATGGTGGGATTCGGTTAATGGTTCCGCATCCTACTTAAATATACGATTATATGGTGTTGAGATGGGATATATTTCAGCTTTGGTGGGTACGGATTCCGGATTAACAGCTGTTTAACGAAAGGTAGAATTAAATGTTAATGGATGAAAGGCTATGCCTCCTTGAATTTGATTGACTGCCTACTTATCCATACCTTGGGTGAAAGACCTTTAAATTCAACAATTCTTATAATCCAAAAATGAAACTTCTCCTTCCTTTGTTATTCCTCTTTCTAGGAATGGCTATGAATGCCCAGAATGTGGTTAATGTTGATTCCGTTCAACTAAGAGTGAACCAAGGACAAGGAAGCCTTGCTTTCGCGGAAATTTCATACAAGTCCATACTTCAAAAAGATGGTGAGCTTTATGAATTTACCGAAAGAGTGGGTAATAATTTATTAATCGGGCTTGAGGAGGAAATTGATTATTTTATAAGTAATTCCGGGAATTGGATTTTTGTTGTTCGATTTAAGAAAGAGGAAAAAAGTTTGTTTTCCGGCATATACTTTATGGGAAAGGGATTGCGATTAGACCCTCTGGCTACTTTTCAAAGCTTTGAATATTCGAGGCATATTCTTGCCTTTTATAAAAGAATGAAATTAGAAGATGCATTCCAAAAATATGGAATATTGACACCTTCAAGTTTTAGTCAAAATATTCTAGGGGCTGCCGGAGGATATTCGGATCGAAAGAAATGGGAGGAAAAGAATGTAAAAGTGGAGCGAAAGGATTTTTTGTTTTGCTTGGCATTGGGTGTTAAGGCAAAGGATCGTCTATACGGGATTTATGGCTTAAAAAAGCTTAGGGAAAAAGGACTGTTGAGCCTTGAGGAACGATGTGTTTTAAAACGAATCAAGGAAATGGTCAAGGATTCGAAAGAGGCAGTTCCTTATATGCAAGGCTGTATTGATGGGGAGTTTCCGGAATCCTATGTT
>JAHDDF010000477.1 GCA_020629475.1 Saprospiraceae bacterium | reverse complement strand
GAAGTTGATTAAGAAATAGCCAATTAGAATCATCCCGGGTTTTGCCCGATATCTACTGTAGTCCTTCGGTTGTAATGCCCGAAGGACTACTTATTTTTTATATCCGATCGTCTCGGGCTCCGTCCGAGATGCGATGTCCTTGATCCTACACCACCGACATCATCCAAGCACAAACCAAGGCACCGTAAGTCCCTAGCGCGTATCCCAATACCGCCATCAAAACACCCACGGGTGCCAAGGAGGTATCAAAAGCGGAAGCCACGATTGGCGCGGAAGCAGCACCCCCTACATTGGCCTGACTCCCTACGGCAACGTAGAAGAATGGCGCCTTGAAGATAATGGCGGTAAGAATCATGATGATGACATGAATCAACATCCAAATCAAACCGATAGCGAATAACCCAAGGTTAGAGAATATCTCCCCGATATTCATTTTCATACCGATGGTAGCTACTAGGATATAAATAAATAAGCTACCGAATTTCGAAGCACCTACGCCTTCCAATTCCTTGGCTTTGGTGAAGGACAATATGAAACCGAAGGTGGTACAAATCACGATAAGCCAGAAGAAATGGGACATTAGGGAATTCATTCCCAGGGATGCCAAGGTTTCCTTGAATTGCTTCATGAACTCACTTAGGAAATCCGCGCCCCAATGCGCCAAGGCAACTCCGCCGAATGCTACCGCAGCGATGGTAAATAGATGCGTAGTCGTAATATTCCGCTCTACCTTCGCCCGGTATTCGGATACTTTCTTTTTTAATTCTACAATGGCGGAATTATCAGCCCCCAAGCGAGCATCAATCTTATCAGTTATTCCGGCGCCGTAAAGTAGGAATGCCATCCAAATATTAGCAACGATAACATCCACCACAATCATGGAACCAAAGAGGTTATCCTTGACCTCGAAGATTTCCTTCATCGCGGTTTGATTAGCGCCGCCGCCAATCCAACTACCGGCTACGGTAGACAATCCCCGCCAGAGTTCATCCGGATGGATATCAATCAAATTCGGGAACAAGTACGTGGTAATCAACAAGGCAATGGGACCGCCGATCACGATACCTAATGTCCCTGCTAAAAACATGATTAACGCCTTAGGTCCTAGATTCAAAATCCCCTTGATATCAATACTGAGGCACAGCAAAACCAAACTCGCCGGCAACAAGTATCTTGACGCCATATAATAGAGGTTCGAGTGCTTGGTATAGGGACCGTACATCTCCTTATCAATCTCGTTTTTCTCCAAGAGACGGCAAATTTCCTCGTAGGACATCTCCTTGAGTTGCGTCAGGGTCATACTGATATCATGCTGCGCGAAAAGCTCCGTAACATTGTCCGTAAACCAATGAGGGGAAATCAAACCCAAGGGATAATGAAGCAATGCCGGTACGAAATAACACAAGAGTAATGCAGGCACGAAGGTGTAGAACCGCTTGAAGGAATCCAATCCGGAGGAATAAATAATAGCCGCAAGAACGGCGATCAAAATCCCTAGTACGATGGCGTCATTGATAAATATCGGTTCCATTTGTTTCCCTTAAGCGTTTGACAAAGGGGCAAGATAGGAAATCCTAAAATAAGCGACCTTCCAAGCCGGTGCTTACCATTCAGAACATTTTCACTACCGTTCAGAACATTATCAGTTCTCATTTCTCTTTTCTCATTCTTTTCCCTGAACTTAGAAGCAGCGGCGGCTAATGAAAGGAGCAGCCCAAGTAAGGGCAATTCATCTTAAAATAAAATCGAATGAAAAGGAATCTATTATTATTTGCATTCTTCGGGTTATGCCTTTTTACGGCATGCCAAAATGCGGGACAAACGGAAACGGATAATCCGCCGGCACCACCGGCAACCATGGAAACGGTAGAAACTTCCTTGGATGATGATATTCAATTCATCAAGGATCAATACGCCCTAATCAGCAAGGCAAATAATTACACCTCCGATTCCATTATCGTTAAGTGCGATGAAATTACGGAGTCCGCCATTCATCGTAAATACAATGAAAAAGGTGAGCTAGCATTTTTGGAATTAATTGATTGCGGTGAACATGGCTGTTCTCATGAACAACATTATTACTCGGATGGCGAATTAATTTTTATCTACCATAAAAATGATTACACCCCCGGAAATAGTCATGTAATAATGGAAAACCGTACTTATTTCAAAGACGGTAAAATGATTCGTTGTCTTGAAAAAGAAGCCACCTCCGGACCCGGTATGCCACCGGTTGAGGAATTATTGGCAAAAGCCGAAAACAAGGAAGTAGCTTGCACCCCGGAGAAACTCATGAAGGATTTATCCAAAGTGGAAACCATGACTTCGGATGAGGCAAATATTTATTTATGCGATCCCGGAATGCTTGGTGCTTTTCCCGCTTCCGAATGTTACAAACTTTGGGAAACGGAACCCTTTAGCTGTGAATGTTATTTCGGTTTAACCGGTGATAATAAGGAACCCGCATTATTCGTTTCCGACTTTGGTAAAAAGGCTTGTTTTAAAGTAAACGGGGATGCCAACGCCTTATATCCGGATTGGGAGGAACGTGATTATAAAAAAGAATTAAAGGAATTATCCAATGCAAAAAATTGGATGTCCATTAACGGGAACGCCATCAGTTATTTCGGAAAACCTTTATCTCATTACAAATATGCGAGCGGTGAAGATTTATTAATCGATGTAATTCTTTCCTCCGGAAAAGACATTGACCAAATCCCGATGCAAAGTACTACGCCAAGTAGTCTTATTCCCTTAATGAAAGGGCAAGCGGCTAATGCAGTGACAAAAGCCAAGGATTATAAATCAAAAGGTGGTGATGATCCATTAACCGTACTAAAGATGGACAACAAGTCTTACGACGTTATATTGCGTTACCGGCAGATCACACAATACGAGGGTGAAGCAAATAAATTCGAAGGAACCATGACCCTACTAAAAAATAGGGATTCCAAAATATTGGAAACAAAACCGATACAGGGAACTTGTGGTTGTTAGAGATTCTAAAAAACCCCGAACCGGAAAATGGTTCGGGGTTTTTATTTTATACGAAATCAAATTGATTTGGTATATTCAATATATTATTGCAATAATAAAGCTATCCGTGAAAGATATAATAGATAACTTTTCC
>JAHDDF010000476.1 GCA_020629475.1 Saprospiraceae bacterium | reverse complement strand
AAGGTATATCTTTGTTGCCGAAATAGGAGGTAGAACTCTAATTCCGACGACAATTATTTATTTTTTAAATAATAATCTTGATCTAATATCGGCAAATCCTCTTCCACATCATTGACCATAAATTCCTTGAAATACTCACAATTAAAAGGAGCTAAAAATTTACGCCTTGTACATTCACAAATCCGCTGTCCTTCGGGATTAAACAACTCTAAAGTTGAAGAAATCGGGGAATCATAAAACACGTAGAAGCCTTGAAACGCTTTGATATTATTGGAATATTTCAAAAAAGGTTTCCCATCTTCGTAATACCAGTTTTCTTGGGTTAAAAATTCTCCTTCAAATTCTTTTTCATAAATTTTTCTATTTCCATCGGCTCCTTCGAAATAAATGATTTTTGAATATTCCGGCTCTACCCTTCCCTTGGTATAATAAGAATAAACGGATGTCATTTTTTTACCTACTTCCTTGATTTCAAATTTCTCGGAATCATGCCAACCATATTTCCAACCATATTCATCAATTCGGTTTATGGTATCACCATCAACTACATCATACTGTTCCGGTCTTTTGAAATTGGTGTATCGATTAAAACGATAATCATCCACTCCATTAAAAGTCAGATAGCACAACTCCTTATAGGTAGGTGTAAAATCCTTTGGGGTATCAAATTCAAAAACTATTTCCTTGTAGGTTTTTTCCTTCTTCTCACTCGAGCCTATCTCACTCAAACAAAAATAAAGCAGAACATTTTCTCCACTTCCGTTTTCCCCAACCTTAGCATCCGTCTCGAATATCTTGGCATTCGAGTATAGACCAATGGTGTAATAGATTTTTCCTTGATTGTACTTAACCTCCCTCAGGTGGGGTTCATAAAGAACATCCATTATGTAGGACTTTTGATACAAACGGCTAGAAGGAACATCTTTTACTTCAGACATTGCCTTGGCACGATCCGCCCTCACCAAAACCAGAGGAACCTTTACTCTTTCAGTTATGGGTTCAGGAGCATTAACATCCAAAACCTTGGCTTGTGTAAATTCGAATCCCTTTACGGGGTATTTGACACCCTCGAGGAAACAATCCGCCTTTTGAGTTTGTGCGAAAAGAAAAACAGGAAAGAAAACAGAGATCAAGGATAAAAACGGGGTCAATCGGCTCATAACACTTGGGGTTTGTTGTTTGGAATCCAAAGATAATTCCTTTTCCACTCTGAAGTTCGAAAATCCGTTTGCGAATCACGTCCGGAAAACATATTTTTGCACCGTTAGCGAAAATTCGCTAACGGCTTTTTAGTAAGGGCCGCCTAAGTCAAAGGGTGATTGAGCTTAGAGTTTGTACCACATCTTCGAACCTAAATCACCCTTTGACTATGAGTCACCCCCTTACTACGCACCTTTTAAAAAAGGAATATTATGGAAACGCCCGTAATCGAGGCAAAATCTAAAACTTCATCCGGTAAAAATATGAGCAGACGCATCAAGAAGGTCGCTGTCCTCGGATCCGGAGTGATGGGTGCCGGCATCGCCGCACACTTTGCCAACATTGGCTTGGAAGTGCTGATGTTGGATATCGTACCCTTCAATCTCTCCGATGAGGAAAAAAAGGATCCCGCTAAGCGGAACTCCATCGTAAACGCGGCTAAGAAAGCGCTTTTGAAAGCCAAGCCCGCTCCATTGTACGACAAGGCATTCGCCCATCGTATCGCCGTCGGTAACTTCGATGACGACATGGAGAAAATCGCTGACGCGGATTGGGTTATCGAGGTAGTTATCGAACGCCTTGATATCAAGAAGCAAGTTTTCGCTAACGTGGAGAAGTACCGCAAGCCCGGTGCTTTGGTAACATCCAATACCTCCTCCATTCCCATCCACTTGATGACGGAAGGACGTAGCGATGATTTCAAAGCGAATTTCGCGGGAACGCACTTCTTCAACCCACCACGCTACTTGAAATTATTCGAGGTAATCCCTACCCCGGATACTTCCGATGACGTGGTAAAATTCTTAATGAACTACGGTGATGTTTACTTGGGTAAGCGTACCGTTCTTTGTAAGGATACACCTGCTTTCATCGCTAACCGTGTTGGTGTTTACGCGATGGCGAAAATCTATCAATTGACCACCGAGCTCGGTATGAGCATCGAGGAAGTGGATAAGGTAACGGGTACGCCTATGGGTCGTCCTCGTACAGGTGTTTTCCGCTTGGGTGATTTGGTAGGTCACGATACTTCCGTAAAGGTTATCGATACCATCGTTACACGTTGTAAGGATGACGAGCAAGTAAAAGCTTTCGACCAGCCGAAGTACGTTGACTTCTTGATGGAGAACAAGTTCTACGGTGATAAATCCGGTCAAGGATACTACAAGAAAACCAAGGAGCGTGACGCTAACGGTCGCCGCATTACTTTGGCGCTTGACCTTGACACCTTGGAGTACCGTCCTAAGAAGAAGGTATCATTCCCTTCCTTGGACGCGGTGAAGCAAATTGATTCCTTGAATGGACGTATCAAGTCCTTCTTCAAGCATGACGATAAGGCGGCACAGTTGGTACAAAAATCATTGGCGGGTCTTTTCGCTTATGTTTCCAACCGTATCCCTGAAATTTCCGATAACCTTTATTCCATCGATGACGCACTTCGTGCCGGTTTCGCTTGGGATGCGGGTCCATTCCAATATTGGGACATGGTCGGAATCAAGGCGGGTCTTGAGGCAGCCGAAAAGGAAGGTCAAACCGTAGCCCAATGGGTTCATGATATGGCAGCGGCCGGATTGGATTCCTTCTATAAGGTAGAAAACGGCGTTACCAAATACTACGACATCGATTCCAAGTCCTACAAGAAAGTACCGGGCATGGATCAATTCGTTATCCTTGACAACCTACGCAGCAACAAGCCGGTATACGAGAATCCTGAGGCAGTAGCCCACGATTTGGGAGACGGTGTTCTTTGTTTGGAATTCCGTTCCAAGATGAACTCCATCGGTGAAGGTGTTCTTAAGGGTATCAATGATACCATCAATATCGCTGAATCCGAAGGTTGGAACGGTGTGGTTATCGGTAACAATGCCGAGCATTTCTCCGTAGGTGCCAACTTGATGATGATTGCCATGATGGCATACCAGCAAGAGTTCGATGAGTTGAACTACGCGGTGG
>JAHDDF010000475.1 GCA_020629475.1 Saprospiraceae bacterium | reverse complement strand
CCCATTCTTTCATTATTCACTATTAATTCTTAATTATTCCACCTATATTTGCACTCCATTTTTGGAAAAACATTATTAAAACCGTAGTCATCATGCCTAAGATGAAGACGCATTCAAGTGCAAAGAAACGGTTCCGCGTAACGAGGAACGGGAAGGTTATGCGCTTCCAATCCGGAAAACGCCACCTTCTACGTAAGCGTTCCAAGAAAGCGAAGACTCGTTTGACCGGGGCGGTCGTAATGGCACAAGGAGACGCTCGTCGTATCCGCGCTATGCTTTGCATTTAATCATTTATCAATCACAGATTTTTTCACGAGGATGCAGGAGTTGAAGCGTTCGTAATTTGAACCTCTGCGTCGAACAAAGAAATCCACCATGCCAAGATCAGTTAACCATGTAGCGTCCAGAAGAAGACGCAAGAAAATCATGAAAATGGCGAAGGGTTACTTCGGTGCCCGTAAAAACGTTTGGACGGTAGCAAAAAACGCCGTCGAGAAAGGTTTACAATACGCCTATCGTGATCGTAAAAACAAAAAACGTGCTTTCCGCAGATTGTGGATCACGCGTATCAATGCCGCGGCTCGCTTGAACGGTACTACGTACTCCAAGTTGATGCACGGATTATCCCAAAACGGTATCAGCCTTAACCGTAAGGTACTTGCCGATTTGGCGATGAACCACCCCGACACCTTCAAAGCTATCGTTGATAAAGCGAAGTAAATCGGGGCTTCGGCAAAATAATAGAGGGGAAGATTGAACGATTCAATCTTCCCCTTTTGTTTATTTTTGTACACACAAGTTTGAGCATAGCAAATCATACCACAATGCGATATCAACATTTCCTATACATCATTCCTTTTCTGGTACTTATGGTTTTTGCTTCTTGCGGCACGGATCCGGAAGGCGGCGAAGGAGAGAACCCGGGAGAAACGACTACGGTGGTCACTCCTCCTGAAGTACAAGAACCCGAGAAACCTGCCCTGGATTCATTCAAGTACACTTGGAAGGATAACCATATCGTGTTGAACTGGCAGTTCTTGTCCCGTGTGGTATTCGAGGATCGTTATGCGGAAGAGGTGGATACATTGGTGGCTTTCCCTATTTTCCATGATGACATCAAGGCGATTGACGGTCATCCGGTGATCATTCAAGGTTATGCCCTACCCTTTACCGCCGAGAACGGCACTTTGCACGTTCTTTCGGCATATCCTTTTTCCAACTGCTTCTTCTGCGGTGGTGCGGGGCAAGAATCCGTCATGGATATCATTACCAAAAAATCCTTTAAGGCTTTTCCTAAGGACCAAGTAGTGGCATTCAAGGGAAAACTCAAACTGAACGACACGGATTTAATGCACCTGAATTATATGCTGGAGGAGGCGGAAATTACCGAGTTAATGGGGAATACGGTAAGGGCACCCGAATTAAAAAAAGAGGGGAACAACCCTTCAGCGGGAAATCATTAAACGGATTCCTTTACGATACCGTTAAAAGCGAATAGCCTTATATAGTATTATATTTGCGATATTATTTTTACTTTCACGAAAACCGACATAAAACATAAATAGAGAATGGGAATTATTATTTCCTTGTTGAACCATAAAGGAGGCGTTGGGAAAACCACATCCGCGATTAATATTGGCGCAGGAATGGTAGAATTGGGTAAGCGCGTTTTGTTGGTGGATTTGGATCCGCAGGCAAACCTTACCGTATCCTTGGGTATCCCACGCCAGCCATCCACCATTTATGAGGCGATTCGTGGCGAAAGCGAATTGGAACCTTATACCGTAAAAGAAGGTTTGGACGTTATTATTTCCACTTTGGATCTTTCGGGTGCCGAGATGGAATTGATCAACGAAGCGGGCAGGGAGTTTATCCTCCGTGAATTGTTCGAAACCGTCATTGAGGATTACGATTATATCATCATTGATTGTCCTCCCTCATTAGGTTTGTTGACCTTGAATGCACTGACCTGTAGCCGTTACGTTATGATTCCGCTTCAAACGGAATTCCTTGCCCTACAGGGATTGGTGAAAATCAAGCAGGTAATTGATAAGGTTCGTTTCCGTTTGAATAAGAAATTGGAAATCGGCGGGGTAATTGCAACCATGTATGACTCCCGTAAGGTATTGAACCGTAACGTAGTGGAATCCATCCGCAAATATTTCGGGGACAAGGTATTTAATACCTACATCCGGGATAACGTGGCATTGGCGGAAGCCCCTACCGAGAGGAAGGATATTTTTGATTATAACAAGCGCTCTAACGGTGCCTCCGACTACTTGGAACTTTGCAAGGAAATCATCGAGCGTACGGAAGCGGTTGAGGCATAAAAGAAAAACCCGAAAGTATTATCAAAGGTAGCGGTGTAAAATTCCGCTGCTCATTAAACAGCAAGTTTTGGCTAAAAAGAATTTTTCCGACGGCTTGGAAAGTATTTTTGGCGATGAGGAAAACCGCAACGAGGAGGTAAGCATCGTCACCAAGACCGCCGAGGAGGGAAAGGCTGGGAAAAAAGGCTCCGGTATACGGAGAAAGAAACGTTCGTCTAAGGATTTTACCTCAGACCTGGACTCCCTATTACAGGAGGCATTGAATGAATCCGTTGAGCAGCACGTCAAGTCCCAAAAAAAGGAACCCCTAGCAAAGAGCGGGAATAAGAAGCTGCAGCGCAAGGGTAGAATCAAGCGTACCCTTAGTGGCTTGGATGCCTTGATTCGTCAGACCGTGGAATCCGGCACCGTAGAGGTGGAGGAAGTGAGTTCCGGTGGTTCCAAGCCCAAGAAGAAGAGAGTAACCTTTACTTTTGACCGCGAAAAAGTGGAAAAACTGAAATCCATCGCCCGTTTGGAAAAGGCATACATCCGTGATATCATGGATGAATTGGTTTCCGAGTACATTGAGAAGTACGAAAAAGGGAATAAAAACGAGTAATTCTCCACCCTTCTTCACTCATTTCCAAAGACTTAAAAATTCAAGTAAAATTTGTTCGAAAAAAGCATAGAAAAGAGGAACGATTCCTTGTTTTTTCGACTTAATAAAACGTATATTTGCACCGCACTTTTAAGAAGTGTTGGGATCTCGTAGCTCAGCTGGCAGAGCATCTGACTTTTAATCAGAGGGTCCTGGGTTCAAATCCCAGCGAGATCACAAAC
>JAHDDF010000032.1:14060-19535 GCA_020629475.1 Saprospiraceae bacterium | reverse complement strand
AGGATTACCGTGTACAAAACGATAATCTTGTGCCTCTGCGGTAGTCCCGTTTCCGTCAACGATACCGATTTCAACGAAATCCGTTCCGTTCAAGCTATGCTCCACGGAGAAGAAATCATTGTTTTCCTCGCTGGCGGTTGCCCAAGTCAATAAGGAAGTCTTATTATCTTTTACCCCTCTGAAGTACATCAATTCGACAGGAACGGAACAATCGTCATTAGGTGCTCCGGGAGTTCCTAAGTCACCACTACCGTATGCGGTAAGCGCTTCGCACCAGTTGGATCCCATGTCATTATCCGTAGTATTCAAAGCGGTAGGAAGCAAAGTCATACTTGCACCTGTAGGATCGGGGAACGTGGTTCCACCGTCCCAATTTACACGATCAATTTCAGTCCCGGCACAGGAAATCACAAGTTCATCCGCACCGTTTCCTAAATTTATTCCGGTGTATTGGTAATCAACAGGAACTCCACCATTGGTTACCATATCGGAATTAATCCCGAATACGGCATATCCTCCCGCAGGCACGATTACGGAACCTGATATAACGTGGGAATCCGCACCATCATCAAAAATGGTCATACCTGCCATATCAATAGCCGCACCCGTAGTATTATACACCTCAAACCATTCGCCGCTTCCGTCAGCTACGGCATTGGGATTTTGCATGATTTCCGTTATTACCAAATCACCCGGTGCCGGACAAGCCGTAGCCGGACAACTCGGGATATTTACATCCACCTCATTAGTGGTAAGACAAGTATTAGCCGGAGCACCGGAAACCTGTACGGATACTACCGTGGTATTTGCCGTTGTAGGACCGGTAATCGTACCCATTACGGTAGCGGCAGTTCCTGAGGTAGCCATCATCGTGGTAGAACCAAGGACGGTTCCGTCAGCTAATGCCGCATCAAAATTGATGGATCCCGCATTTAAATAAGCATACGCAAAATCGAAGGTTAAGGTAAACTCCGCGTCATCTCCGTTACAAGCAGCCATTCCGGAAACTGCAACATTGCTGATACAAGCTCCAGCCGTATTTACCGCACCGGGTGTTCCTCCACCCGCGTTGGCATCGCCGCCGTTGTAAGACGGGAACCAGAATTGCCCCAAGCTATTGTCATCAACGGTAGGATCCCCCATGAAAGCCAAGGAAATACCATCATTATCACCCGCACAAGTCGGGAAAGCAGGAGCAACACCATTCGGGTCATCCCAAATTACCTCATCAATCAAGGTTCCGTCAAATGCTACGATTTCAAGGCCGGCATCATTCAAGGCAGTAGCACCCGCGTTATCCAATTCAGCGGAGTCATTTCCTTTATCAAAAATCAAACTTCCTGCTCCCGGGTTGCCCGCATCAATAAATCCGTTCATGTCAGCATCCAAGGTCGCGTAAAGTGTAGAGTTAGCGATAACCACGCACGCGCCGGCGGGAATTTCAGTCATATCAGGGAAAGTGAAATAAGCGGAAGCATTACCCGTACGGGAAGCCTCATCCTTCAATTGCCACTTGGATACGTCTACCGCGGATGCGGAAGCATTACAAATTTCAACATATTCCCCCAAGCCTTCGGATGCCCAATAACCGGAAGCACCGGAGCAAGGATCATACATGATTTCATTGATATAAATTGCTCCTACGCTGTTACAAGCACCACCGCCTACGCCTGTACAATCACAGGTAGGGGAAACGGCACTTACTGCATAATTACAACCATTAAGACTTGTTACTGTAGCCGATAATGCTAGGCCCTCGTTTACTTCATATACGATGGTCCCTGACTCAACCGTATTCGGATCATCTCCGGAAACGGTTACTCCAAATACACCCGGATCAAAAGAGTAGGTATCACCGTTGTTTCCGCCGGAGAATACCACCTCAACAATATAGTTATCCGTACCTGCGGTATTGGTAATACAAACAGGATCAGAAATAGTGACAGCTAGTTCACAGAAAGTACAGGTCACATTGGTTGTTCCCGGCGTAGCGTTATCACCGGAACCACAATCATTCCCAAAAGGAGTTGCACACCAATTAGCCCCATCATCATTAGCGGTAGCATCATACATGGTTGGATCCAATTGCAATGAAGCCTCGTTGGAAGGATCGGCAAAACCAACCGCACCGTAATCAACCACGTCAATTGCGGTTGCGCCACAAGTAATGGTCAATACGTCACCGCCATTATTTAAACCAAAAGCACCGTGCGTATAGTCCGGTATCGTGGAGCCATCACATACGGAAGTGTGGGCGATAACGACGCAACCTCCCGCAGGAACCACAACAGACGCAGCAATGGTATGGGATGCACCCGCATCACTAATCTCAAATCCGTTCATATCTATATCCGCACCTGTAGTATTACAAACCTCAAACCACTCGGTTGCGGATTCAGTGGTGGAAGGATCGTACATGATTTCAGTAATAATCAAATCACCGACGGCGGGACAAGTGGGTCCGGGTACACACTCCGTAGTGGAAACCGTCCCTGTGGAACTTAAGTTACAATCACCTCCTACAAAGGAAACATCCCAGGATTGTCCTTCGGTAAGAGAAACGGTAATAGTCCCGTCCATTGTTACGGAAGGATCATCACCTCCTAATGTTCCCGTTCCGTTATTAGATAGAACACCTAATGCCTCCATGCCCGTGTAAGGAATAGAAACGGTTACCGCATCGGTTGTACCCGCTGTAGCGGCAATACAAGTGATCGTTGCCGTCCCGAATACAACAGGGCAACATACCACAGGTGTAGCACCGGTACCTCCCGTGGTGGGTGTAGCAACGCCTGCCGTTACGGCACCGGCAGAAGTAAAGGATTGTGAATTCCCGTCTCCGTCCGCACCATTGGCATCACTATATGTAATGGTACTAATTGCGGTAGCACCCGCATCTTGAAGAACCACTGTCATGGATGAATTAAACAAGGCATTGGTTGAGCCACCGGAACAAATATCCACAGCGGCATAATCCGGGTCGAAAACGGTACCGCCCGCATCATTATAACCATCAAATTGACCATCATGCCCTAAGGCAACGACTACGCAACTAGAAGCCGCTAAATTTGCCGCAGGGAAAGTAAATGCAACGGATCCATTGGTAGTAATACTCCAACCCGTAATATCTACAGCGGCTCCTCCATCATTGCAAATCTCCACCCATTCATCATCCGTACTGGGTGTGTTATACATGATTTCGGAAATGTAGACTTGGGCATTCACAGAGAACGCAAACAAGCCTATTAATGTTAGTAGTGTAATTTTTTTCATAGACTGAGGGTGAATAGTTGATAAAATACTCCGCGAAGTTAGTCAATAATCATCCATTGGAAGATTAAATTACCGTAAACGAAAAGCGCCCGGCAATAAATGCCGGGCGCTAATTCATATCAGATGTTACAAAGGCTCACAGGGCCTAATTCATAACAATTATTTTACGATAAAACGCTCTACAAAGCTTTCGCCTGCCACAACGCTTCTTACGAAGTAGTGTCCTTTTGCCAATGTAGATGCGTCGAAGGAAACATTGGATGTCCCTTGCTCCGCCTCGAATGCGGCTACTTGGATTCCGTTGATGTTGTAAACCTCCAAGGAAGCGGAAGAGTCAAGAACATCGGAGAATACGATTTCAATATTTCCGGAAGTGATGGTCGGGCGTACGGAGAATTTACCTTTTCCTTGGAAATCCACGGTTTTGATATCAGAGTAATACATGGTTCCGTTCAAGTCCACCTGACGAAGACGATAATAATTAGCGCCTTGAACAGGATTCTCGTGTAGGAAATCATAAGACAATGTTTCAATAGAATTTCCTGCCGCTTTTACGATACCGATTTCACGGAAATCAGAACCGTTCTTACTCCACTCAACCGCGAAGAAATCAGAATTCTCTTCGGAAGCGGTAGTCCAAGCCAAAGCAACATCCGTCCCTTGCTTTCTTGCCGTAAAGGAAGTCATTTCAACAGGAAGAAGAACAGTACACGTTCCACCAAAGGAAACCCCTCCGAAGGAAACATTATTATCACCGGAAAGACCAAATGCCTCTCCTACGGTAACAAGAATGGTAGACGCTCCACCTTCTACCTGAACATGAATGGTTTGATCGTTTCCACAACCGTCATATCCTGTAGTTCCGTCACCGTCGCAAAGTGTTTGATCAACGGTTCCTGGCTCTATATCCATAGGAGGAGTAGCATAAATACCTCCTTCTATGGTTGAAACGGTAGCAGGTGCACCATCTACGCCATCCGTTCTTGTTTCTACATCACCTATATAGAACCCAAAGTTGCTTACAGGAACACTGAACTCAAATAGGAACCCTGAAACATCCGTAACATAGGTTTGATTGTTATCTAAACAATTCTCCGAGAAATTATTAACGGTAGCCGTTCCTCCGGGGAAAGTCTCCGTAGCAGGCAGGGGCGCATTTCCTTGCATTCCGTTTGCGGAGTTTAGCGTAACGCTACCTCCCGTACAGCCGGAAGTTACTTGATCTCCCACATTCCCGGGAACCGTTAAATCAATATTATTACGAAGAGTAAACGTTACCGTTCCAGGGTATGGGTCACCATTTGGCATAATCAAACCCGTAATGGTTCCGACGTGAGTTACCTCATCCCAAGTAATTGAGCCGTAAGCCGGCACATAATCACCTCCTTGGGAAACACAAAGGTCGTCCATTGTTCCTTGCATGGCGTCATCCAATGCCATTGCCGCGGCATCTTGGGCTGCCGCATCTCCTCCTGCTGCTGCAGGATCGGTAGAAACGGTAATGGTAGCAGGAAGAATTTCAGGGCACTCTGTTGCTGAAATTGTTCCCATCAAGGTAGTAAGGGAACATTCCATATCCACGTCCATGATATCAACGGTATAGGAATCCCCTTCCGCAGCGGTAAATGTAATTGTACCGGAAGAAACCGTTGCCGGATCATCACCGGTATTGGTAGCGGGAGTAGTACCATTTAGCATGATGGAAACAGTCGCATCGTCCTCGGAACCTGTATATGGTACGGAAACGGTAACCGCATCCGCTCCTGCAGTATAAGCACTACAAGAAACCATTCCCGGACCAAAGGAAGCAATTCCACAAGGATCACAAGAAATAGTACCGGCTACGGAAACGTTATCCAAACGGAAATCACCTCCACCAGAAGTGGTACGTGACGCATTGTCCCAACCTTGGATACAAACGGTAACCGTTCCCGTTAATCCTGTTTCGGAAACGGCGCTACCTCCTGCAATAAGAGAGGAGGACGGTACATTCGTTTCAGCGTAGTAATTCGCGCCAATGGAAAATCCAGTAGCGGAAGGACCTGCCGAAGTAGCATAAGCATCGTAGGAAACGGAGGTGATATCCATAGTACATCCTGCGCCAACGGCGATATCAAAGCAAAGTTGCTTTGCGGCACTTTGCATGGTAGCGGTCCAACCCCCGTTTGCGCCAATGTATGGTTCATCCGTAAAGTAGGAACC